>JAGWVO010000409.1 GCA_018970845.1 Planctomycetota bacterium | reverse complement strand
TCACGCGGCGGCGCCCTGCTGGCGCGGGCCTCGGACGAGGCGCCATGGAGGCGACTTTCGGCGGGTGATGGCGTCGTGAGCCAGGAACTGCTGATGGCCGTGCCGGGATTCGCCCCGGAACTGGTTTTCCCAGGTGGCGCGACCGTGGTTCTCTGGGGAAACATGCCCGAGGCCTCGGGCAACCCCATGGTTCAGGAATGCGAGGTGAGGCTGCATCCGGCGCCCGTGGGAATCACGGCGGATATCAGCCTGGTCGAGGGCCGGATCTACCTCAGGAACCCTGCCGGGGTCGCCGAATCCGTTTTTCATGTCCGTTTCGCGGGAGAGACATGGGAGATCAGGCTGTTGGGCGCCTCCTCCGAGGCCATGATCGAGAAGGTCCCGCTGCCGGTGAGCGAGGAGGACTGGCTGTCGGGCTCGCCCGTGGGCACGGAAATCATCGCGGCGGCCATCAGGGGAAGAATCCGGTTGCAGGTGGACCCAGCCAGCGGCCTGGAACTTGAAGGCGCGCCATCGGATCGGGCGTTCATCAGTTGGAACAGCCTCAAGGGAACCCCGGCCGGCCCGTTCGCGATGCGCGCCGACGAACCCCTGTGGAACGCCGATGGCGCACGGTCGGGCCGCGAGCGCCAGCCTTACATCGCGGCCTTTCGCGAACTCGACCAGGCGCTTTCCGGCGGCGTGAACCCTCTGGTGGCCCTTGACAACATCGTCAACAAATCGACATCCACCGCGTCGGCCCGACTGACGGCGATCACGGCGCTCGGGTGCCTGGGCGATTACCATCGGCTGTTCGGCGAAATGACCGACGAGCAGGCCAATGAGGACAGAAGGCAGGCCTCGGCCGGCTCGCTTCGGCACTGGATCAGCGAATCCACCGACAGGGCCCGGCTGCTGCATGACCCCAATTCCGATACCGGATATCTTGTCACCCGCCGCGACATGACACCCCAGGAGGCGGCCTACCTGGTTCGCCTCCTGCTGCCCATGGCCGACGCCCAGGCACGCGACAAGTCCACGCAGAAGGCGCTCGTGGCCGACCTCTCCCATCCGCGCATGGCCATCCGCGTGGTGTCCCAGCGGGCCCTGACCGACCTCGCGGCGGGGCCGTTCATCCACCGCAGTCCGGTCCGTTACAACAGCAGGGGAACGGAGGCGGCCTGGAGACTTTCCCAATCCGAGTGGAACCGTTTGATCGACCAGGGAAAGCTCCCCGGCAAGCCCGCGATCCCCTAGGGATCCGGGAAGACCAAGGCCACGGGAGCCAGTTCGTTCGGAACCACGCCGCGCATGACCCCGCGAACCCGGGCGGGCTGGTCTTCGGCGAGCCATGCAAGGCCCTGGAAAAACATCTGCAACTGTCCCACGAACTGGTCCATGAGCTTGGGAGCCGAGGCACCGAGGAACTTGGCGGCCAAGGCGGCGGCCTTGCCGTCGGTCTTCAGGTACAGGTGATACTGGTGCCTGACGGCGGGATCGCCATCGCCATCGCGGCCCGTGCGGTACCGGGCCATCAGCACCGCCTGGAATCCCGTGGCCGGCATCAGCGCCGCCGCCTTCACCTTGCCCTCGGCAAACCAGATCCGCATGCCGTCGGAACGATGCACCAGCTTGTAGTTCACAAAACCGTGATCCGGGTCGGACCAGGAAAAGCTGTCCGGCCTGACCTCCTCGATGACCACGCAACGGGCGCCGAGCTTGCGCCACATCCCCGAGGTTTTGTCCGGGTGGTCCAGAAGCCAGGCATAAAGGTCGGGGCGACAGGAGAAGGTTTCGGTGACGCCGGCGCGGGCCAAGGTCGGCTTTTCCACCACAACGCGCATCCGTTCGCGGAGGGCGGGCGCGATGGCATCCCATGGAATGCGAAGGGGTGGCAGCAGGTCCTCGCCGGCGGGAATGGGCGCGATCTCATCGCTGTCCCCGCCGGCCATGGCCGGGGCCACCCCGAGGACAGCAAGAAGCAAAACGCTCCATCTTGCCCACATTGCCAATGTATGCCTCCCGGTCACCGCTTCTTCATCGAACTACCCCCCACCGCGTCATGAGGATTTTTCCAACCTGAACGAACCGGCAGTTTGGTAAGAACATTCAGGATAAGCTGCGGCCCAACGGAGTCATGACATGAAGGTGCTGGTTGTCGGCACGAGAAACGCCAAAAAGCGGCAGGAAATCATCGCGGCGCTTGCCGGTTGGCCGGTGGATGTTCTCGACTTGGGATCATTTCCACAGGCCCCGGAAGTCGTCGAGGATCGAGACACCTTCGAAGGCAACGCCGCGAAGAAGGCGACGGAATTGGCGATGGCCCTTGGCCAATGGGTGCTCGGGGAAGACAGCGGACTGGTGGTGCCGGCGCTCAACGGCGCCCCGGGAGTCTGGTCTGCGCGGTACGCGGGGCACGGGCAGGATGATGCCGCCAACAACGCGAAACTCATGCGCGAGATGGCGGGCAAGGCCGACCGCCGGGCCCACTATGTCACCGTCGCCGCGATCTCCAATCCGGCGGGGGAAGTGGTGGCCACGGTGCGAGGCGAATGCCATGGCGCGATCGTGGCCGAGGCGCGGGGCGCCGGGGGATTCGGTTACGACCCCTACTTTTACCTTCCGGAATATCACAAGACATTCGGCGAGCTTTCAGCCAGCGTCAAGCAGGCGATCAGCCACAGGGCTCGCGCCCTGGAAAAATTGAAGGGCCTGTTGCCGCGGATCATCGGGCTGCCGGCTTCTCGGCGGGAAACTGCTTCCAGTACCGCTCCTTGAACGGGTTCACCGCCGGTCCCCGGACGCCCTCGTTCACCAGCATCGGCTGGACCGAGTCCCACCAGCCGTCGAAATGCCTTTCCATGGCGGCAACCTGAGCCGGGTTCGCCGCCGCGAGGTCGGAACGCTCGCCCGGATCGGCCTTCACATCGAACAGGAGCCAGCCTTTCTTGCCCCGCGGGTCGGGATTGACGAGGTGCCAACGGGTGGTGCGGACCGAGCAGGACGCGTACTTGTAATCGGCCATCTTTCCCTCGGGCCATCTTCCGACATGGGTCACAAGGTGGCGATCCTCCCATGGTGAGGCCGGGTCGCGCAGCAGGGGCAGGAGGCTCCTGCCCTCCACCTGGGCCGCGGACTTGCCCTCGAGCTTCACGCCGGCGATTTCCGCCAAGGTCGGAAAGACATCGACATGCGCCGCCAGGGCGCCGATGTCGCCGGGCGTCAGCTTGCCTGGCCAGCGCCAGAAACTCGAGGCGCGGGTGCCTCCCAAGAACGGGGTGCCCTTCTGGCCCCTCATGCCGGCATTGAAAACCTTGCAACCGGCGGTGCCACCATTGTCGTTCATGAACACGACGAGGGT
>JAGWVO010000408.1 GCA_018970845.1 Planctomycetota bacterium | reverse complement strand
TTTGACTCTGCATATTCCTGATCAGCCCGTTCATGACCTGCCCGCCGGAGTGACCTTGCGATGCCCATGACGAACACCCAAGAGCGTATGGTTCACCTGTGCAGCCAGTTCCAGGTCAACGCTGTTGATGGCGTTGTCGACATTGCCGCCATGGGGCCGGCGGGTTCCCTCACCCTTTCTGGAAACCTTGTTCAACTCAACTCTCCCAAGTGTTTCTTTTCGATGAACACGAGCGAGGAAGCCGGCTTCATCCAGTTGTCCACCGCCGTGGGCGCGCCCGAATCGGCCATCACGCTGGTCGCCAACGGCGAGGTCAACGCCGCCCAGTGCACCGTCAGCCCGCAGGGCATCCTCCTCATGTATGGGGCGCCCGAGGCCCTCGGCTACATCCAGGTCGCCGACGGCGAGATGATCCTGGGCATGGGTCCGTCGCTTTCGGGCAGCCTGATCGCCCTGACCCCCGAGTCGATCACCCTCAAGGTGGGCGAGACCACCCTCACGCTCACCGCCGAGGGCATCGTCTCCAGCAGCGGCGCCACCACGGTGGCCGTCACTCCCGAGGGAATCACCGAGGAATCCGGGCCGGTTGTCCGCGCCCTTGGCGTGGAAGGGCACACGCTGGAGGCGGGCGAGGCGGCCCTGGCCGTGGAAATGTCGGGGCTTGCCGCCACCGGGCCATCCGGCTCCCTTGTGTTCGACGCCTCGGGCGAGGTTGCCGCCGCCATGCTCAGCGAGTCGGGTGACGCGATCCTGGCCCAGGAGGCGGCGATGGTTTCCACGGGGTCCTGACACGCGTCGGCGGCTTGGGAGGAGTAGCGCATGCCCGATTTCGACCTGCCCGACCTGAAGGCGATCTTCCAAGAGTCGTTCGGTCCGGTGATGGCATTCATCGACGGGCTCAAGTCGGAGCTGCGGGGGATCATCGCCTCCTGCCCGGATCCGGTGGAACGCAAGAATTTCGAGGAAATGCTCGAGGTTCTCTCGTACCAGCAGGGGGAAGTTGCGCGGGAAGTTCCCGCGTTGGTCGACGAATCGATTATCGGCATCTCCGCCGGAATGGAATCGATCAGGAAGTCGCATGGGCAGATCGTTGAACTGGAGGAGAAAATCCGGCAAGTTGACCTTCAAGCGAAGGAAAGGCCTGCCCGCCCAAGGGAACTGGCCGGCGCCCGGGAACTTGGGAAGGCGCGCGCGAAACTGGCGGCGATCCGCGGTGGCGTTCCCGCCTCCGGTCCGGCCCCCGCCGTTCCCCTTTCCGAGGGCGTTGAACTGCGCCGGCGGTTGCTTGAAATAGTCAAGCCGCCGTCCCTTCCGCCCCGGGAAAGAAAGCTCCACAACATTTGGGAAAATTGGAATACGCAAGATGTCGGCGCGGAAGGTGGCGACTGACTTCAACCCGTCCCACGGAGGATCATCATGACCCCGACCCTTGGCCGACAGCCGTCTCCATGGCTGGATATCCTGGCGGGTTTCGCCGGTTGCGAGGCGTTTCGCCACCTATCGGCCCTTTCCCCGCTGATGCCCGCGCGCGGTGACGGCCCCCCCGTCCGCGTCGCCGAGGCCGACGCCTTCGAATACCGGTTCAGGCCCGGCTTCCATGTCGACAGGCCGCATGGCGGCTGCGGAAGCCACCCCGGCCAGGGCGGCTCCCACGATTCGGTCCATTTCAAGGCGAGGCCCGTCGAACAGTTCTGGGATGAACTGGCCCTGACGGTCTCGCTGGCCGCCTTGGCCAACGACGCCCTTGGCGACAGTTCGGCGGGCGACCTTTTCCGAAGCCGGGCGGCCGCCACGGAGCGACTCATCCAGGCTTCGATGTTCGGCGTCGTCAACATCTTCGCCCAGGCCCAGATCCTCGAGGAAGCCCTCCGCAGGCTGGAGACGGAATTCTCGATGCTGGAATCGTCGGCCCTTGTTCCCGCGCCGGGAAACACCCCGTCGGACATCGCCGCTCGACTGGGTTCGCTCGCCGTCGCCATCGAGGAGAAGGCCGCTCGCGCCGAGGCCAATCTCGGCACCGCGCTTCGCCTGATCCGCGAAAGCCTCGCCGGCATGGATCAACTTCAAGGGAGGCCGTCTCATGGCGCTTGAATTCAGCCGCTGCGTGGAGGAGTTGGTGGCCACGCGCGTCTTCATCACCTCGACCGAGGGATTTGTTGATATTTCCTCTCTTGGATCCCAAGGCGAGGGAGGCCTGGTCTCCGTGGGAGCGCGCACCATACGCCTCGACTCCGACGGCGGGCAGGTTTCCATCGGGCATGGCGAGGGGGGCGGGGGCGCCATTTCGGCGCGGGCCTCGGGGGACGGCGCCTCCATCGTGCTGGGCGTCCCGGGAACAGGCCATTCCGCCCATGTCAGCCTGTCGGGCGCCGGCCTGACGCTCGTTTACGGGCCGCCCGCCAATCCGGGCACGATCCGAATGCTGGGCGGATCGATTGAAATGGCGATGGGAACCGGGGGCGGTCGCGTCGTTGTCAGCGACGACTCAGTCACGCTACAGGTGGGCGGGGCCAGCCTCACCCTCACCGCCGAAGGCCTTGTCGCCCGCCATGGCGGAAAGTCGCGCGACCTGTCGCCCGCCGCCTCTTCCTGAATGTCGATCCGTTGACGGGAGTTTGCATCATGGACATCAAGGGATCGTTTCTCGGGGGCTTCACCCCGGTCATGGAGGCGATGGCCGGAATGCCGGGCCGGTTGGAAGCCGCCGCCGGGCGGGAGTCCGATCCCGCGCGCCGCGAGGCGCTGGCGGAATTGGCGCGGCTGCTTCGTCGGAAGGTTGAGTCGATGAACGGCGTCGTCGAGGGCCAGGTCGAGGCCCTCCAGTTGCGTATCGAGGCCGGGACGAGGGCCCATGAGGACTTGCAGGCCCGCGCGAGGATGCTGGCGCGGCGGGTCGAGGCGGTCCGGTCCGCCCTGCTGGCCAAGGCCGGCGGGCGGAGTCAATCGTGACGGCCCTGTTTCCCATGGTTCCAGCAACCCGGCCGGCCGGGAGAAGCCAGCCATGAGCATGCTCCCCGCCCTGGCACCCGAATCCCCGGTCGCGCAGGCGTATGGCCGCGTCGGCGAAGTCCGCGACCTCTCCCCCATTCTCTGCGCCACCGCGTCGGTGGATGCCGCAGCCGGATTGATCCGTGACGACCCTGGGACGGCGGCGCGCCTGGTAGCCGGTTGGCTTTCCACGCGCGAGGCGATCTGGTGGGGCGCGCTTTGCCAGTCCCAGTTGCTCGATTTGGCCTCGTGCCGGCCCGAGGCCGAACTCCTCAAGTCCGTCATCGCCTGGGCCCGGGAACCGGCGGACACCACGCGCTTGGCGGTGGAGAAGGCCAATACCGACCCGGCCTCGCCCTTG
>JAGWVO010000407.1 GCA_018970845.1 Planctomycetota bacterium | reverse complement strand
AGGATCACATTTGGGTTTCCTGTTTTAAGGACATATTCGGCTGCAAGCAGCAGTTCCTCGATGGTGGCGGAAGGTCCCCTTTTGAGAAGCACGGGAAGGCCAGACTCACCAGCGGCTTCCAAAAGCGGATAATTCTGCATGTTTCTGGCGCCGATTTGCAGGACATCGGTCACCTTTGCGACCACGGGGACAAGTTCTGGCGCCATCACCTCGGTGAAAATGGCCAGACCCGTCGCCTCTCTCGCCTCGGCCAAAAACTCTAGACCTTTTTCCTTGAGCCCTTGAAAGCTGTACGGACTCGTCCGAGGCTTGTAGGCTCCCCCCCGCAAGGCCGTGGCACCCAACGACTTGACCAACCCGGCCATTTCAAGGATTTGCTGCCGTGATTCCACCGAGCAAGGCCCGGCCACGACACCGACATGGTCGCCCCCCGCGATGAATTCGCGGACCTTCACCACGGTCGGTTCCTTGCGGGATTCCTTGCTGGCCATTTTGTAAGGAGCCAGCACCGACATCACCTTTTCAACCCCTTCCAAAGCCTCGAGGGCGGCTTGTATTCCAGGTTTTTCCTTGCCCGTCGCGGCTAGAATGGTTCTCTCGGCACCCACGATGAGGTGGGGAGTGAGTCCGAATTCCTGGAGCCTTTCCTGCGCATGGCGGAGAGCCGAATCCTTGGCACCCGCCTTCATCACGATGATCACGGAGTTCTCCCGGCCCTGAGGGCTTATTGGGCCTATTTTCTCGCCGCGATCGCCTTCTGGACGGAGATCCCGAGATCCGCCGGGCTCTTGGCCACCACGACACCCGCCTCTTCGAGGGCCTTGATTTTATCCGCGGCGGATCCGCTGCCCCCGCTGATGATGGCACCGGCATGTCCCATCCGCTTTCCCGGCGGAGCGGTCTGTCCGGCGATGAATGCCGCTACGGGCTTGGTGACATGAGCCTTGATGAAGGCGGCGGCTTCCTCCTCGGCGGTTCCGCCAATTTCACCCATCATCAGGATCGCCTCTGTTTGAGGATCCTGCTGGAACATGCGGAGGCAATCGATCTGGTTGGTGCCAATGATGGGATCGCCCCCAATGCCTACACATGTTGACTGCCCAAGTCCCAAGGCGCTCAGTTGGAATACGGCCTCATAGGTGAGCGTGCCCGAGCGGGAGATGATGGCGACAGGGCCGGGTTTGTGGATGTATCCGGGCATGATTCCAATCTTGCATTCCCCGGGAGTGATCACCCCGGGGCAGTTCGGCCCGACAAGGCGGACATTGGGCCGCTGCCTGAGTTCACGCTTGACCTTGGCCATGTCGAGGACAGGAATCCCCTCGGTAATCGCAACGATCAACGCGATGCCGGCGTCGGCGGCCTCCAGGATCGCATCTGCCGCGGCGGGTGGAGGGACGAAAATCATGGTGGCGTTGGCCCCCGTCTTCCTCACGGCTTCCGAAACCGTGTTGAAGAGAGGAATGCTCTCCTTGATCGTGCCTCCCTTGCCGGGAGTCACGCCGCCGACGAGGGCGGTCCCATATTCCCGACATTGAAGGGCGTGGAATGTGCCGGCTTTTCCAAGGCCTTGGCAGATCACACGGGTTGACCTGTTGACCAGTATGCTCATCGATTTGACTCCAAAGTCGACAACCTGTTTTTGAAGTTTGCGCTAGCTCTTGCGACGGGATTTGGCGGCTTCGACCACCTTTTGAGCGGCCTCTGTCATCCCCGTGGCCGGCACGATGTCGAGACCGCTGTCGGCGAGAAGTTTCTTGCCCGCCTCCACATTCGTGCCTTCAAGCCGCACGACCAGCGGCACATGGAAACCGACTTCCTTGAATGCCGCCAGGATGGCGGTGGCGATGGTGTCGCATTTCATGATGCCGCCAAAAATGTTCACAAGCACGGCCTCGACCTTGGGATCGGCCAGCAGAATGCGAAACGCCTCGGTGACCTGATCCTTGCTTGCTCCTCCGCCGACATCCAGGAAATTGGCGGGTTCCCCTCCGTGGTACTTGATGATGTCCATGGTGCTCATCGCGAGCCCGGCGCCATTCACCAGGCAGCCAATGTTTCCCGTCATGCTGACGAAACTCAGGCCGCTTTTGGATGCCTTGAGTTCCGCGGGATCCTCTTCGGTTTCATCCCTGAGGGCCTCGATTTCAGGGTGGCGAAACAAGGCGTTGTCGTCGAAGACGATCTTGGCGTCCAACGCCATGACCTCTCCGGACTTGGTCACGACAAGTGGGTTGATTTCCGCCAAATTCGCGTCCTTCTCGAGGAAAACCCTTGAAAGCGCATGCATGATTTTTTCCGCCGCGGGAACCTGCTCCCCCGTGAAGCCCATGGCAAAAGCCAGCTTGCGGGCCTGATAAGGCTGGAGGCCTACCTCTGGAGAAACAGGCTCCTTCAGGATTTTTTCCGGTGTTTTCGCAGCCACCTCCTCAATGTCCACCCCACCATCGGCGCAGGCCATCATGACCGGCATTCCGGAGGCGCGGTCGAGGATCATTCCCAGGTAGATTTCCCGTTCGATGTCCGCCGCCTGCTGAACCAGCAAACGGGAAACTTTCTGGCCGGCTTCTCCCGTTTGCTTGGTGACCAGTGGGAATGACAGCATGGTGGTGGCCACCGGAGCAATGTCCTCCCGTTTCGTGAGGAATTTCACCCCGCCGAAATCCTTGCCTGAGCCGGTAAAGCGGCCTTTGCCGCGGCCACCCGCGTGGATTTGCGCCTTAAGCACAACAGGCAAACCACCGAGCTTGTCATAAGCCGAAACAGCGGCTTCGGCGCTATCGACCACGATCCCGTTGGGAATGTTGGCCCCCTTGGCCGCAAGGAGTTCCTTAGCCTGGTATTCGTGTGCCTTCATGATGGTGGATCCAGTTTCCGCGGAGTCTGTAAATTAGTCTTACGAATAGAGGCGCCTGTGCCAACATCATCACCGGGAGGATTCCGATGACATCCGCGGCGCACATCCTTCCGGAACTGATCCGGATTCCCAGCGTCAATCCCATGGGACGGGCGGATTGTGATCCGGCATTGTGCGGGGAAGAGAGGCTTTCCGCCTACCTTTCCGCATGGCTTGAAAAACGATCGATTTCATTCATGGTCCAGCCTGTTTCAGCCGGCAGAAACAACATCATCGCCTGCCTTCCCGCCAGTTCGCCATCAGCGAAAACCATGCTTTGGGAGGTTCATCAGGACACGGTTCCGACCGACACCATGACCATACCGCCGTTTGGTGGCGCCCTGCGTGACGGAAAAATTCATGGAAGGGGCGCGTGCGATGTGAAGGGGTCGATGGCGTCGATGCTTGCGGCGCTGGAGCGACTGGCTCTTTCCGCCGCCAACCGTCCCCGCAACCTTA
>JAGWVO010000406.1 GCA_018970845.1 Planctomycetota bacterium | reverse complement strand
CGCGGGCCTTGTCGAGCAGGTTGTGAATCTCGGCGCTGGTCAGGTCCAGGAGCGCCAGGAAATGCCGCATGGTCCGGGTCTCCAAAGGGAAACGGCTTGTTGAAAGAGGTCAGGTGATCAGGCCGGCGATGGCCTCCTCTAGAATGGCGCAACCGGCCTCAAAGTCGGAATCGGTGAGGTTCATCGCCGGCAGCAGGCGGATCACCGTCTGGTGCGTGCAGTTGACGAGCAGGCCTTTTTCAAGGCATTTGCCCACCACGGGGGTGCCGTCGACCGCCAGTTCGATCCCGATCATCACGCCACGGGCCCTGACCTCGGTGATCCATGGGCACCGGACCGACAGCGCCTGGAACCTTTCCCGGAAACGCTGTTCGAGCACCTTGGCCCTTTCGAGCAGGCCCTCTTCCTCGATGGTGGCGATGGTGGCCAGCGCCGCCGCGCAGGACAATGGATTGCCGCCATAGGTGGAAGCATGGGTTCCGGGCTTCAGGAAGGAGGCGACCTCGGGCGTGGCGATGATCCCGCCGCACGGCACCCCGCTGGCAAGCGCCTTGGCAAGCGTGATGATGTCGGGCTGGATGTTCCAAAGCTGATGGGCGTACCAGGATCCAACCCGGCCCATGCCCGACTGGACCTCGTCGAGGATCAGCAGGCAACCTTTCCGACGGGTGATTTCGCGCAATCCCTCGAGATATCCGTCCGGGGGAATGTTGATGCCGCCCTCGCCCTGGATGGTTTCAAGCAGCACCGCGCAGGTTTCGTTTCCGATGAGTTCATCGACCTCCTCCAGGTTGCCGTAGCTGGCATGGGAAAAACCGGGAACCAGTGGATGAACGCCCTGGTGGTACTTGGGTTGTCCGGTGGCGGAAAGGGCACCCATGGTTCGGCCATGGAAGCTGTTGAGCATGGCGACGATACGGTGTTTCCCCGAGGCTTGGCCCCAAAGCCTGGCGAGCTTGAGGGAAGCCTCGATGGCCTCGGCGCCGCTATTGCAGAAGAAGGCCTGTCCCCCCCAGCCTGTGCGGTCGGTGAGCGCCTTGGCGAGCCGGCCTTGCGGTTCCGTGTGCCAACTGTTGGGCACATGGATGAGGCGGCCGACCTGGTCCTTCACGGCTTCCACCACCCGCGGGGGGCAATGCCCCACGATGGCGCAGCCCCAGCCGGGGAAAAAATCGATGTATTCCCGCCCCTGGTCATCCCACACGCGGGATCCGGCTCCCCTTTGGATGCAAACGGGATACCGGTTGTAGTTGGGGATCACATGCTGTCGAAACAGTTCCCCGGTGGCGGCGTTCATCGTTGGCGTTTCACCCGAACGGGATTCAAGGAACCAAAGCGTCACTATATCCGCGCGGGCAGCCTTGCAAAGCGTTTTTCGCCATGATGTCAGTCGGGCAGGATTTCCGTTCCGACCCCGGCTTCCGTGAAGATTTCAAGGAGCAAGGCATGGTGCCGCCTTCCATCCACCATGTGGGTTTTCCTGACTCCCCTTTCCAGCGCCTCGAGGCAGGCTTCCACCTTGGGAATCATGCCACCGACGATGACTCCCTCGGCCATCAGTTGTCGGCACTGGGCGCCCCTCAGCGACTGGATCAGGCTCGAAGCGTCATCCCTGTCGCGAAGGACGCCGGGAATGTCGGTGAGGAAAACCAGTTTCACGGCCTCCAGCGCCGCGGCCACCGCCGCCGCCGCCGTGTCGGCATTCACATTGAGCCAGCGGCCCTGTTCGTCGTGCGCCAGCGAGGGAATCACAGGTATCACGCCGCCGAGGCAAAAATCGCCGATCAGGGCCTTGTCCACGCGGTCAACGGCACCCACCCGGCCCAGGTCGACCGTTTGGCCCGATCCGTCGACGAGTTTCAGGGTGTCGCCAAATAGGGACTGGAGCGGCCCGGTATGGAGCCCGACGGCGTGACCGCCCAACTCCCGGATCGACTTGACCAGTTGAGCGTTGGTCTCGTTGCGGAGCACATCCGTGACGATCGCCAGCGTGGACTCGTCGGTGTACCTTCGGCCCATCACCTTCCGGGTGGGCAGGCCCGATTCGGCCACCCGCCTGTCGATGGCCTTGCCGCCCCCATGAACAACCACGGGCCGGAGTCCCGCGGTTTGGAGGAACACAACATCCTCAAGCAGCGTGCGAACGGCCTCGGGCGCGTCCATGGTGCTGCCGCCCAACTTGATCACCACGGTCTGGTGGCGGAACCGGCGCAGGTATCCCAGCGCCTCGATCAAGACCTCGGCCTTTTCGGTTGGTTGGAGCAATGCCATCGGCTCACCGGGACTTGCGGCGGTTAAACACCGTAAAACCGCCTTGCGAAAAAAATCTTGCAAAAACAGCCTTCTGTCTTGTATCAGGATTTCGCATCCACGACATTAATCTTGTTGCGTTAAGGATCTTCTCCGGGACGCCAACAATTTTTGACAACCTTCCAAGGAGTTTTTGATCATGCGTATCGCTGGTGCGGTTATCGCCTCGCTCGCCTTGGCCTTCGCCATGGTTCTCAATGCCGGCGCCCAGGAAAAGAAGCCCGGCGCTGCCAAGCCGACCACCCTCAAGGGTGAAATCGGATGCCTCAAGTGCGGCTTCAGCGTCGCCGACAAGTGCAGCAACGGCATCAAGGTCAAGGAAGACGGCAAGGATGTCATCTACGCCTTCGATGACGCCGGCGCCAAGGCTCCCTACCACAAGGAAATTTGCACCTCCTCCAAGAACGGCTCCGTGACCGGCGTCGTCGCCAAGAAGGGCGACAAGGCCACCATCAAGCCCGGCAAGGACGGCGTCAAGTTCGACTGATTGACAACGACTGA
The DNA here is from genome assembly GCA_018970845.1 of Planctomycetota bacterium. Taxonomy (GTDB): domain Bacteria; phylum Planctomycetota; class Planctomycetia; order Gemmatales; family Gemmataceae; genus REEB421. The sequence goes on along the minus strand of JAGWVO010000406.1, from coordinate 546 downwards.
CTTCGCATGATCCCGACGCCACCCGCCACGCGGGTGGCGTTTTTGTTGCCACCTTGCTTTGGCTGAACCCGGTTTGTTTGGTAAACCTATCGTTGTGTCCAACCCAAGGAACGGGACTTGCCATGAAGATCATTCTGGCCAATCCGAGGGGTTTTTGCGCCGGCGTCAACATGGCCATCGAAAGCCTGGAGCGCGCCCTGCAACTCTTCGGCACGCCGCTTTATGTCTACCACGAGATCGTCCACAACAGGCCGGTGGTGGAACGGTTCAGCGCCAAGGGCGTCGAATTCGTTGACAGCATTGACGAGGTGCCCCGCGGCGCGACGGTCCTTTACAGCGCCCACGGCGTTTCCCCGGCCATTCGCAACGCCGCGCAGGAACGATCCCTTCGCGCGATTGATGCCACCTGTCCCCTGGTCACCAAGGTGCATGTCGAGGCGATCAAGTTCGCCCGCGAGGGATATCACATCATCCTCATCGGGCATGAGGGCCACGACGAGGTATTGGGCACGATGGGCGAAGCTCCGGAGGCCATGACACTGGTGC
>JAGWVO010000015.1 GCA_018970845.1 Planctomycetota bacterium | reverse complement strand
GCGAACGCCTCGTCGACGGCGAACTTCCGGGGCACAAAGCCTATCACGCCACCCATCGGCCCGTTGGCCTCCTGGGAATACTGCTTGGCGGCGGCGGCGAAGTCGATCTTGCGGCTGACGATCATTCCGCGAACGGCCTTGAGTTTCTCGACAGCGGCCTGTCGTTCCGCCGCGGTCATCGCCGGGGATATCCGAAGCACGATATGGCTCACATGCACCATCGTGCCATCAAAGAAGTCCTTGAAGCCGTCGTAGTAGGCCTTGAGCATCTCGTCGGTGACGCGGGGCGAGGCGAATCCGCTCCAGGCGAGCTTGGTGCGCATGTTCCTGACCAGTTGCTCCTGGCTCACGCCCGCCTCCTTGCAGAGGTCGGCGAGCGACTTGTTCTGTTTCTTGAGTTCCCCTTGGAGTTCGTTGAGCTTCTGGGCCAGGTCGGCCTGCGTGACCTGCGGGCCGTTGGCCCTCAGGAACTGCTGCATGAGCAGGTCGTCGATGAGCAGGCTGAGCGCCTCGAGGTCTTGCTGGCGCTTGCGGTTGGAAGGCACGGGCACCGGCGACGGGCCCATCCACTTGTGGGCCTGCTCGAGGTCGGCCGAGGAGATGACCTCGCCGTTGACGATGGCGACGGCGTGGCCGGCCTGGGTTCCCGCCGGGGCCGCCGCGGGCGCCTGCGCCATGGCCAGCCGCGCTCCCGCTCCCGCCAGCACCATCGCCCCCAGTCCGAGCCAATCGCGTGGCCAAATCATGCCGATGCCTCCGTACGGAAAGTATCCCCCGGCGGGGCGCCTAACCGATTCTCCGGAAGCGATTCCAGATCATTTCTCCGCTTGTTGGCGCCTGAGCGACATGTCGAGCAGCACCACGGCGTCGTAAGCGGCATGGAGGATGATCGCGAAGGCGAGGTCCTGCATGGCCCATGAGGCCCAGCCGAAGACGGCCCCAAGCCCGAAGGCGAACAGGAAATAGGCCGGGCTCAGGGCGTGGCACAGCCCGAAAAGAGCCGCCGCCGCCGTGATGGCCGTCCATTCCCCGCCGGGCAGCCAGAGGGCCATCCACGGTTGCAGCGCTCCGCGGAACAGGACCTCCTCGGAAGCCCCGGCCATCAGCGAAATCGCGACGAGGTCCTGCATGGAGAGGCCGTCGAACCACGGCGCGATTTCCCGGTCCACCATGCGCTCGAGGTCGCTGAAAACCGGAAGCGAGGTCAGCTTCAAGGCGGCGAATCCCATGGCCGCTCCGCCCAGCGTCCCCAGGGCGACGGCCTCGAGGCTCCAGCGGCACGAGGCCAAGGGATCCTGCCCCGTCCATCGGGCCAACAGGAGTCCCAGCGCCAGCAGGATGGACTGGAACACGAAGACATGCAGCATGAAACCGCTGTTGGGCATGGCGGGTCAGAGGAGTCCCCAAAGCCTGCGGAGCGACCATTCGGCCAAAAGGATGCCGATGAAGGTGGCCAAAAAAGCTAAAAGAAATGGAGAAAATGAGTCGGCCGACCAGTCGGGAACGCGCTCGACCACCTTGCGCGTGCGATCGGAGGCCTTGGTGAGCAGTCCGCGGAGGAATTCCCCCAGGTCGTCGCCGCGCCGGGCGACGCCGCCCCCATCCCGGGCGAGGCCCTCGAGGAACTTGAGGTCGGTGCCCAGCTTGAGGAGTTCCCTGTCGTCCTCGAAGACCTGGAAACGTGCCTCGACCTTGTCCTGGACCCGTTCGCCGCCCGGAAGCGCGCCCGAAGCCTCGAGGAGCATGGTGTAGATGCCCGGCCGGGCCAGGAGCGAGGCGTCGACCTGCCCCTGGGCCTCCTCGTCCTTGCGCTGGAACGGCAGGGGGAGGGGCGGGCCTTCAAGCGGTTTTCCACCCGGGCCGATCGCCTTGCCGTCGGGCCCGGTGAGGGTGATTTTGAGATCGGCCTTGGGGACGGGGGTTCCCTGGTTGGTGAGCATTCCGGCGAGGAAACCCGGGCCTCGCTCGGGCAACACCGGCGCCCGCCTTGTCTGGAGGGTGAGGTAGGCGCTTCCGGCGAGGGTGTCCTGCCGGGCCAGCCAGCGGGCCAGCCTCGACCAGAAGCGCTCGTGGAGTCGCCTCGACTCGCGGTCGCGGATCCACCGGTGCGTCGTGTCGCCGCCGAAGGCAAGCACACGGCCCTTGCCATGGGCGAGCTTGGCGACCAGCAGGGGTTCATCGTTCTCAACCGTGGCCAGCACGGTGGCGTTGTCGTCGGGTTTTCCGAGCTTGCTGTACCCCTCAAGTTCCTTGAGGCTGTCCCAGGCCTTGCGGCTTTCGGCCTCGCCCGCGCCCAGGGCCATGAAATAGGAGCAGATCCTCAGGCCCGCGGCGGTGGGATTCATGCGGACGAACTTCTCGGCTGGAGCGCCGGGGGCCATCCGCAGGGGAATGGCTGGCTTGAGCGGCGTTGCGTCCCAGCCGCCGTTTCCGAACGCCGCGTATCCTCCCAAAAGAAGCAGGCCCGATCCGCGCAGCGCCACCATCTCCTCGATCTTCTTCGCGGCGCCCGGGGAGGCGCCCTCGAGTTGCGCGGGGGTGATGTCGCCGATCACGACGATGTCGTAGTGGCGCTGGTCGAGTTCCAGCAGGTCTCGGCCGGCGGGCCCCGCGCCCCTGAGCCAGACAGGGTAGACGCTCACCACGGGATCCCGGGCGAGGGTGTCGATGATCGACTGGGGCTCGAAGGCCCTCGGCTTGTCGAGGACCAGGATGCTGATGCCCTCCTTGGCGACATGGGCGAAGGTGGTGATCGAGTTGTTGGCCGCCGTCTGCTCGCCGGGGAAAGGCTGTCCGTTGTCGGGATGGCCGACGCTCACCTCCACCTTGACCTCCCCCAGCGGCTGGACCGGCTTGTGCCTGACCTCGACGCGGGCGGAAGTCTCCCCCGCCGGCAGGACAACCTCGCCCCTGGGGTTGCCTTGCCGGCCGCCGCCCACATTCCCGGCGGTCGCCTCGACCTCCTCCCCGTTGAGCTTGAGCCTGAACCGCGCGCGGGTCGATGAAAACCCGGGATAGTCAATATCCACGATCACCCGCATCTCGCCGCCATGGGGAATCCTGGGAACGGGTTCCACCCGGATGTCGGTGAGGGCGACGTCGCGCCTGCCCGTGTCGGCCGCCGGCCCGCCATAGGAGAATGTCGAGACGGGACTGCGGGCCCGTCGCCAGGCGCCCGCCTGGGCGCGTGCCGGAAACCGCCTGGCGCCCGTCTCGATGCCGTCGCCGAGCACGAGCAGGCCGCGCGGATCCGTCATGTCGCCCGCCTTGTCGAGCAGGGCGCGCATGGCGCCGCCGAGGTCGGTGAGCTGGCCGTCGGGACCGCCGGGATTCTCGATGTCGAGCGGTTCCACGCCTTCGGCGAACCGAAACAGGCGGGTCTCGATGTTGGCCTCCGACTTGAGGCGTTCGATGATCGGCTTGGCGGCCTTGAGATGCGTGATCGCCTTGTTGAAGCGCTTGGCGCCATCGGCCTCGTCGGCGGTCGCCATGCTGCGGGATGAATCGAGGAGAATCGTGAGCTGCCCGGGTGGCGACTCCGTGTCGGTTCGCACCAGGGTCGGCCTGACGAACGCCAAAAACGCCATGGCGAGCGCCGCGAGACGGAGCAGGGCCAGGAGGGCCAGGCGCGGCAAAGAGGCGCCGCGCACGCCCCGGTAACTGGCCAGCGTGATCACCGTGACCAGGAAGCCCAGCAGCGCCGCCACCCAGAAAACAGGCTTGTTGGTCTGGACGAACGGCCAGATCGGCTGGAACTCGAACATCAGGCGGCCCTCCCCGCCACGGCGTCACCGCGCTTTTGCAGCCTGTTCGCGTACCAGCCTTCCAGCGCCAGGAGCACGACCACCAGGGCCAACAGGGGCGGCATGAGTTCGAGAGTTCCGCGCCAGGAGTCGGCCAGCACGGCCTCAACCGCCTCGCCGGGCCCCACGGCGCGAACCCTCCCGGGGCCGGCGAACGCCTCGAGCGAAGGGCCGTCGGCCTTCGAGCGGTCGAATTCGTCGGCCGGGACATTGACGCTGAATTGCCTCACATGGGCCCCCCCCGCGTCGCGGATCTGGTAATGCCCCGGTTCGCGGGCCAGCAAGCCCTCGACGACGGTCTTTCCCTCGGGCAGCGAAAGCTCGGTTCCCTCCCGCGCCAACCCCGGCCCGCGCAGCTTCAGCGGCAGACGCCACGGCCCCGGGCCGACATCGATCTCCACATCGCGGCCAAGCTCGAAGTTCGAACCGCCTCCGGTGGCGGCATCGGCGCCCGCGAGGTGGTCGGCGATCCGGTCGGTGAGCACCAGGCCGAACGACGAATCGGTCCAGTAGTTGTTCCAGCTTCTCAGGTCGTCGAACAGCCTTCCATCCAGGCCGGTGGCCAGAAGCAGCACGCGGCCCTGCCCCTTCACCCTCTCCGCGAGGATGGCATCCTCCGCCTCGCCCGCGGCGGACGGTTCAAGGTTGGCCAGCACGGCGCCCTCGGCGTTCACCTTGCCGAGCGACCAGTGCCGGAAGGCCAGGGGTTCGTATTCCGGCTGGGCGAAATCAACCTGTCCGGACTTGCCGAGCGCCACCATGTCGCGGATGACAGGATGCGACATGTCGTTGGGTTTCCAGCGTCGGCCGCGCAGCTTCCTGTCGAGGATCCTGAGTTGTCCCGGCAGCGCGGGCAACAGGGCCTCGGCGTCGGCGACCTGGTAGGCCGCCACACGGGTTCCCTGTCCGCCGGGAACCACCACCAGGCCTCCCCCTCGGACAACCCAGGGGAGAAGCGCCTTCCACAAAGACTCGGGCGGATCCCGCGGTTCCACCAGCCAGACTGACTTGTAGCCCGCCAGCGCCTGGGGCGACCACGCCTCGGCCTTGGCGATCGGCTGGACCTCGGCGGGATGTTTCCTGAGGGCCTCGAAGGCCGAGAGCAGGAAGTCGGCGTCGGAGGCGTTGTCGACCAGGATGAGAACTTCCCGGCGGACAGGGAGGGTGATGAACCGCTGGTTGTTACCCGGGGCGCCGTCATCGGGCTGGATGCGCAGGCTGTATTGCCAAGATCCCGAGCGCTGTCCGCTCGGCAGGGGGGGGACCTTGCGGTTGAAATCGATGGCCAGGGCCGGATCATCGGGCGAAAGTTCCACGCCGCGGCGGTCGGGGCCGCGCCCCGGTTCCGGATCGTTCTCGAGCGTGAGCGCGGCCTGGGCCTGCAGCTTGCCACCGCCGGTGGCATCGCCCCGCGCGATGACCGATCCGCGCAGCAGGATCTGGGCGTCGGGCGCGGCGACCGGCGGATCGGCGGCCAGCCCGGCGGCCTGGAAGTCGACTCCCTTGACGAAGCCGACATCCAGCCAAAGGGCATCGACATCATCCGGTTTTTCCGGGAATCCGCCCTCGGGCATGGCGGCGCGCCGGGTCGAGTCGGAAAGCACAACGAGCAGCTTCCTCCGGCCCCGGCCGTCACCCGAGGGGGAGGACAGGGCCGAGAGCGCCCGCCTCAGGCCGGGCGACAACGATCCGTCACGCGGGCGGGGCTCGACCGGATCGATCTGCTGGAGGGCGCGCGACGGGGGCGCCCACATGGGATCGCCCTCGTGCCCCTCGCCGGCCACGAGGTCGGTTCCACCGCCCGCCATCAGGATGACCCGGCTGTCCTCCGACAGGCGCGAAAGGATTTCCCCCCCGAGCCTCTTCGCCTCGTCCAGCGGGGTGCCGCGCCCCTCCCTCGCGGCCATGCTGGCGCTCAGGTCGAGCACGATCGCGACATCCATGCTGGCGCCCTGGCCGAGGTCGATGCCGGGGTTGGCGATCCTCACCCGCGCCAGGGCCAGGCAGGCCAGAACGATCAGCGCGATCCGCAGCAGCAGGAGCAGGATGTTCTGGAGTTGCATGCGGCGGCGGGAAACCGTTTGTTTTTCCAGCAGGAAACGCATGGCGGGAAAGGTGACCGGCCGGGGCTTGCCTCGCTTGAGCATGTGCAGCACGATCGGCACGGCGGCCAGACCGGACAGGAACAGCAGGTAGGCGTGGATCATGCCCGGGATACCCTGGTGGTCATGAGGAGGGGATGACGGCGACCGACTCCGCGGGCTCGTCGGGCCAGCAATCCTCGATTTTCTCGGCGAAGAATCGGCGATTGGCGGATTGGAACAGATGGATGATGACGAAGAGGGAGGAGAGGAGGCCGGCGCCCGTGAGCGCCGCGACCGGGCCGGCGCCCAACCCCGCGAACCTTGGGGCGATCACCATGCCTAGAGCCGCCAATCCCCCCGCGCCGACAGCGTAGAGGGTGAGGATGAGCGTGGTGAGGCCCACCATGGGCGCCCGGTTCGATCCGCCTCCCCGGGGGGGCCAGAAGCCTTCGCGGCGGGATCGGTGCTGGGCGCTGCCCAGCCATACCCGCACGCCGTGCCACCATGCGGACGACAAGGCGATGTAGGTGGCCATGAAGGACAATCCGTAACCGGCGCCGGCGGTGAGCACCGCGCCCCTGAGGATGGGACCCAAAAAGGCGAGGAACGGGGCGCGGCCGAAGCGGGCCAGCAGAACCGCCACGAGAACGCCGCCCAGAAGCATCGCCGTCGCGGCGACCGCCATCTTCCACAGGCCCCAGGCCAGATGGAACCAGAAGCAGACGCGACCCCGCCGCCAGTCGGGATCGAAGCGCAGCAGCCACCAGCCGGTGGCGAACTCATGGAGCGCCAATTTCGAACAAAGGATCACCGCCACGAGGGCCGGCATGGCGGTGGCTTCCCATGCCACGAACGCCATCAGGTAAAGGAGCGCGACAACACCCTGTCCGCGAAAGCGCGGCATGGCGCGGCGCTGTTCCGCTGCCTCTTCGCTGCCGTTTTCCGTCATCCGCGGCCCAACCGGTTGCCCGCGGATATTCTACAACGCGGCGGGCGGCCGGGCCGGGCCTTGGCCCGACTCAAACCACCGGAAGAATTCCCCAGATTTCCCGGGCATACTCGTTGATCGTCCGATCCGAGGAAAATTTGCCCATTCGGGCGATATTGAGGAGGCACTTGCGGTCCCAGGCCCGCTCGTCCTGCCAGTCGGAGTCGATCTTGTCCTGGATCTCCAGGTAGCTGGGAAGGTCGGTCAGGTAGTAGTAGGGATCCGTTTCCTCAACCAGGGTTGAGAAGACCCATGAGGTGTCCTCCCCGGCGCCATTGAATCGGCCGGCGCGGAACGCGTCCATCAGGCGGTGGATGTCGGCATTGGATTCGTAAACCGGCCTGCCGGTGAGAACCTTCGCCTGCCGAAGCGCCGAGATCTCCTCGACCGTCTTGCCGAACAGGTAGAAGTTTTCCGGCCCCACCTCCTCGCGGATTTCGATGTTGGCGCCGTCGAGCGTGCCCACCGTGAGTGCGCCGTTCATGGCGAACTTCATGTTTCCCGTTCCCGAGGCCTCGAAACCGGCGGTGGAGATCTGCTCGCTGAGGTCGGCGGCCGGGATCATGATCTCGGCGAGGCTGACCCGGTAATCCGGCAGGAAGGCCATCTTGAGGTGCTTGTTGGCCCGGGGATCGCGGTTGATCAGGTCGGCCAACTGGCAGGCGAGATGGATCACCTTCTTCGCCGCCATGTAGCCGGGGGCGGCCTTGCCCGCCAGCAGGCAGACGCGCGGCGCCTTGGGCGTGTGCCCATCCTCCACGATCCGCAGGTATTGCCACGCGGCGCGCAGCAGCATCAGCAACTGCCGCTTGTACAGGTGCATGCGCTTGATCTGGATGTCCGTCAGGGCGGAGGGATCGAGCACGATGCCGGTGTTGGCGTGGGCGTGGCGGGCGAGGCGTTCCTTGTTGTGCCTCTTGGCCAGCCTGAGCTTGGCCAGGAACGAGTCGTCATTGGCCAAGGACTCAAGGGCCCTGAGCTTGTCGAGGTCGGAAATCCAGTCCGGGCCGAGCGTGGCGGTCAGCAGCGCCGACAACTCAGGGTTGGCCACCATGTACCAGCGCCTGGGTGTGACGCCGTTGGTCTTGTTGTTGAACTTCCGCGGCGTCATCTCATGGAAGTCGGGAACCAGGTCTTTCTTGACGAGTTCGGAGTGGATGGCCGCGACGCCATTGACCGACTTGCTGCCGACGATGGCGAGGTTGGCCATGCGAACCTTCTGCTCGGGGCCCTCCTCGATGAGCGACATCCGGCGCACGCGGTCCTCGTCGCCCGGCCAGCGCAGCCGAACCTCGTCGAGGAACCGCCTGTTGATCTCGTAGATGATCTGGAGGTGCCGGGGAAGCGCCTGCTCGAACAGGTGCAGCGGCCAGCGCTCGAGGGCCTCGGGAAGCAGGGTGTGGTTGGTGTAGGCGACCGACTTCGTGACAACCTTCCATGCCGGCTCCCACTCCATGCCGATCTCGTCGATGAGCAGCCGCATGAGTTCGGCCACGGTGATCGCCGGGTGCGTGTCGTTGAGTTGCAGGGCGATGCGGTCGGGCAGGCGCGAATAATCGCCCTCCAGGTCGCCGCTGTGCCGCCTGAGGATGTCGCGGAGGGCGCAGGCCACCATGAAGTATTCCTGCAGGAGGCGCAGGAGCTGCCCTTGGCGCACCTGGTCGGAAGGGTAGAGCACCTTGGACAGCGTCTCCGAGAGCACCTTCTGCTCCACGGCCTTGATGTAGTCGCCGCTGTTGAAGACCTTCATCTCGAAGTCGGTCGAGGCGCGGGCGGCGTAAAGCCGCAGCACATTCACAGTCTTGCCGCCGAAGCCGGCGACAAGCATGTCGAACGGCACGCCGATGATCGTCTGGTGGTCGACCCAGCGCTGCTTCTTGCGGCCCAGGGCGTCGGTCTCCATGACGACCCGTCCATAGACGGGCACATGGCAGGTGCGCTCGATCCGCTCGATCTGCCAGGGAGACCGGCCCAGCCGCTGCCACGCGTCGGGGCGCTCCACCTGCTGGAGGTTGTGGATCTCCTGCTTGAAAAGCCCGTACTCGTAGTTGATGCCGTATCCATAAAGCGGCAGTCCGAGCGTGGCCGCGGAGTCGAGGAAGCAGGCGGCGAGCCTCCCGAGGCCGCCGTTGCCGAGCGCCGCGTCCTCCTCCGTCTCGCAGATCTCGTCGAGGCTGGTTCCCTTGGCCTCCAGCACCTTGCGGCACTCCTCGACCATGCCGATGTTCACGAGATTGTTCATCAATGACCGGCCAAGGAGGAATTCCGCCGAGAGGTAGTAGGCGCGCTTGGCGCCCTCACGCCGGTAGCGGGACTCCGTTTCAAGCACCCCGTCGATGAGCCTTTCGCGCACCGCCAGGCTCACGGCCACGAGTTTCTCATGGCTCGTCAGGTTTCCCCAGGGAAGCCCCAGCGTGTAACGGGCGTGCCGTTCGATCGCCTCGGCGAGTGCCGCCGGCTGGGGGACAAGGTTGCGGTGGGCGGGGGGCGGCGCTGCCGTTGGGCTGTTCATTGCGGGCTTCCTGCGAGTCCTCGGGGCGAAGGCCCCGGTTTCGATCAACAAGCGAGGCGGCGCCGGCGGGAGGGGGATGGCCGGCCGCTGATCCAGTCCGACGGACTGGATTCGCAAAATTATCTTAGCGAAACCCGGAATGCCGCACAGGGTGGGAACCCTGTGATGGCCCCGGCAGGCATAAAATCAACTTGTCACCTTCGGGGAGAACCTGTCCATGCGCGCGTGCATCCTGGTTCTCAACGCTGGTTCCTCAAGCATCAAGGCGACGGCTTTCGACTCCGGGCTTGGGGTGCTGGGGCGCTGGCAAGCCGACTTGTTGGCGGCGTCCCCGGCATGGCATGGCGCCGATGAAAACGAACCGCTGGCGGATGTGTCGCCGGAACCCGCCGTGGCGGCGCTTGGAAGGATTTTGGCCCGCGGGAACCTTTCACCCCAAGCCGTCGGGCATCGGGTCGTTCATGGTGGTGTCCGGTTCGTGGCCCCGGTGGTGGTCAGTTCCGGCGTGTTGGAGGAACTCGAAACCACCAGCGCGCTCGCGCCGCTTCACAACCCGCCCGCCCTGGCCATCCTGCGGGCGGCCCGTTCACTTTTTCCCGAAGCCCGGCATGTCGCCCTTTTCGACACCGCCTTTCACGCCACGATCCCGCCACTGAACCACCGCTACGCCGTGCCTGCCGATTGGGAAAGGAATCATGGAGTGCGCCGCTACGGCTTCCACGGGTTCAGCCATGCCTGGTCGGCCGCCAAGGCGCGCGAACTCCTGGGGGCCCGGGGCGCCCGGCGATTGGTGGTGCTGCATCTGGGCCAGGGTTGCTCCGGAACGGCGATCCTCGACGGGCGTTCCTTTGCCACCACGATGGGCTTCACCCCATTGGACGGATTGCCGATGGGCACCCGCTCGGGTTCGATCGACCCGGGCGCGCTTCTTCACCTGCTGGCCCAACCCGGCGCCGATGCCGGTTCGCTGGCCCGGATGCTGTGGAAGCAGTCGGGATGGCTGGCGCTGTCGGGAGTTTCGGCTGATTTCCGCAAGGTGGCGGAGGCGGCCGAAGGCGGCCATGCCGGCGCGGCGTTTGCCGTCGATCACCTGTCCGCCCGGTGCCGTGAGGCGGTGGGCTGGCTGGCGGCCGCCATGGGGGGAATCGACGCCCTGGCCTTCACCGGGGGCATCGGCGAGCATTGCGAGCCTTTGAGGGCCAGGGTGACAGGTGGCCTGGGTTTCCTGCGGATTCCCGAAGGTTCCGTGCTGGTGGTTCCCGCCGAGGAGGATCGCCAGATGGCCATGGAGATGGGTGGACTTGGGGAATCGCAATAATGATCGATGCGGCTGCAAATCGATGAGTGGCATCGGTAACGCTAACAAACAACTATTGTTCATTAAACAATCAAAAAGACCATGAGCCGAGCTAAATGAGGAGTGAGCGGGTAAAATTTATAGCAAGTTTCAAATTCATTGAAAAACAGAAACCATGCTCGCAGCGACTGGCTTCCTTGTCGAAGTGGATTTCAAGTCCAAGCTGGGATTTTCAGCGTGATCAGTTCGCCCCTCACTTCGTTCAGGGCTCTTAAACTGCTGAATAGGCCTCAATAAGCAAATGCTTTGGAGCCCTGAACGAAGTGAGGGGCGAACCGGCAAGAGTTGGAAACGATTGGAAGAACTTGTGTTTCAACCAATCCAGAAAATGAAGCTGGCTCAAGGCGCGGCCGGCGATGGAATCCAGGGCCCCGCCGCGCCTTGGTGACGGGCGGCTTCACAGCAGCCGCTTGGCCGCGGCGCCGATGAGCGAGTCGGGCGAGTTCGAGTCACGCACATCACCCGAGGCCTCCCAGAACATGACGCCTCCCAATCCCTTCGACATGAGGTAGTCGATTTTCAGGTTGAGGGATTGCGTGTTCTCGAAGGTGCTGAACCAGCCTCCCTCCACCGTGGGGGCGTAAACATAAGGCACACCCGCCGAGGCATCCCAATACAGCTTGTACACCGATGGCTGGGTTTTGACCTTGTTGAGCAGGTCGGCGTAATCAACAGAGCCGTTTTCCCAGGTTCCCGAGCCGGCTCCGGTCGCTGACTGGAACAGGCCGTTGTTGGCGGGGCCCACCCCTCGCCAGCTTCGTCCGTAGATCGGGGCGCCCAGCACCATCTTCTCCGCGGGAACTCCCGCCGCGAGATACGCGTCCACCGTGTAAGCGATGGTGTAGCGAGCCCCCTCTCCCGAAGGATCGGCGGGGTTGGCGTACAGGGCCGCTTGGTGGTTGGTCGTGTTCTCCCAACTGCCGTGATAGTCGTAAGTCATCAGGTTCATGAAGTCGAGCGACCTGGCCAGCGCCGCCGGCTCGAGGTTGACGATCTTGTCATAGCCCGCGGGAGCGGCGATGGAGATGAGCCTGTGCTTGCCGTCGAGCGCGTCGGCGGCGTTGAACTGCCGGCGGATTTCCTCGACCAGCAGCGTGTAGTTGCGCTTGTCCTCGGGCCGGTAGGTGTTCGAGGAAAGGCCGCCGGAAACCGGATATTCCCAGTCGAGATCGACGCCGTCGAATCCGTACTGCTTGCAGAATGCCAGGCATGAGGCGGCGAACCTGGCGCGGGAGGCTTCGGTGAGGGCCACATCGGAGAACTTGTCCGAGAGGGTCCAGCCTCCGATGGAAATCATGATCTCGAGGTTGGGTCGCGCGGCCTTGAGTAGCTGCAACTGGTGGAAATTCCCGCGCAGCGGCGTGCTCCAGGTGTCGGAACCGAACGGTTTTTCCACCGCGGCCCAGGAATCGAAAATTCCCACCTCGCCGGAATCGGTGATCTTGGCGAAGGCGTAGTTGATGGTGGTGAGCTTGTCCACCGGCAAATCGGCAATGGTGTAGTTGCGGCCGTAGATGCCCCATTCGGCGAAGTAGCCGACGACGCGCTTCTTTCCCGCGCCCGGCACAGGGTTGGAGCTAGGGGGAGGCGTCTGGGCGGTGTCGTCGTTGATGATGGTGCCCGTGGCCGAGGCCGTGCCGATGACGGCGCCGGCGGCGGCCGAAATGGTCACGGACAGGGTCTCATCCGGTTCGACGCTGGTGTCGCCGATCACCGGCACCGAAACGGTGGCGGAAACGGCTCCCGCGGCGATGGTGATGACGGCAGCGGAAAGGGCCTGGTAGTCGGCGCCGGCCTTCGCCGTGCCGTCGGCGGTGTTCAGCGTCACCGTGACGGGACTGGCGCTGGCCGCGGAAAGGGAAACGGCAAAGCTCAGCGACCGGGTTCCCGAGTTGCCCTCCGCGACGCTGGCGGCGGCGATGGAGACGGTCGGCTGGGGTGCCGGGGCGGGTGCCGGTACCGAACCCGCGGCCAGCAGGAAGTTTGTCGGCCGCGGATAGGTCGAGCCGGCGACCCCGCCGTAACCGAATGAAACCGATCCATTGACGGGGATGGAATCGTTCCAGCCGGCGCTGGCCACGGTCCAGCGGTTGCCGACCCGGCTGACGATTTTGGCATCCCAGATGGAGGATATGGTCCCGTCGTAGTCGAACGAGAGGTTCCAGCCGGTGAGCGCCGCGGGCCGCTGGTTGGTGATGGTGACCTGCCCGTTGTAGCCGGTGCCCCAGTCGCTCGTCACCTGGAAGCGGATCTCCCCGGTGCCGGCGGCGACATCGTCATTGATGATCGTCCCGGTCGCCGTGGCGGCGCCAAGCGTGGCGCCCGTCGGGCCCGAGAGCTTGATGGAGAGCGTTTCGTCCTGCTCGACCATCGTGTCGCCGGAGACGGCCACGGAGACGGTCTTGGATGTTTCCCCCGGCGCGAAGGTGATGGTGCCGCTGGCCTGGGTGAAATCCGACCCGGCGGTGGCCGTGAGGGAGGCCGTGGAGTAGGCCACGGTGACGGGGGTGGCGGATATTGAGGAAAGGGCCACCGGGAAAACCAGCATCGATGTTCCCGCGTTTCCCTCGGTCACCTTGGCGTCGGCGACAGAAATCGAGGGCGACAGCGGGGCGGTGGAGCCAAGCGGGACGCCGTTGAGCGCGTAGTTGGCCGGCTTGGCGCCGGCGACGGCGCCGGGGGCGGCGAGCAGCCCGAAGCTGACCGTTCCGCCCGCGGCGATGACGCCGTTCCAACCCGCGTTGGCCACGAGATAGCGGCTGCCCGACCGGCTGGCCACGGTGGCATCCCAGATGGAGGATATGCTGGCTCCCCAATCGAACTCGAGTTTCCAGTCGTTCACGGGCGAGGCCGTTTCGTTCCTGATGACGAAGGAGCCTTGGAAGCCGCTGCCCCAATCCTGGGTGGTGTTGTAAACCACGGAAATTCCAGCGGGAACCTCACGCCCTTCCAGTCGTTCGAGGGAAGGTTGAAATCCGGCGCTTTTCCTGCATTGGCTCGAGACGCGGGGAAACTGGCTGGGTGCCATGGGTGCGACTCCTGTGAAAAGATGTGACGCCTCTCATCAAGCGGAGGCGCAGCAGTCTATGGCAGGAGCCAGCGAAAGACTTCTCAAGCAATCGTTGTCAATAATGATATAATTTTATAGGTCGTTTCGGCCCTTGTGTTTCACCCCGGTTTCTGCCGACCTTGTGTATAGTCAGGTAACTGATCCGGTTGAAAACGGGCCGGTGGCGATCTCACCGGCCTGATGGTTTTTGGAGCTAGTTCCGGCATGAATCCTGTCGCCAGCACCGACCCGGCCATTTGGAAAGTCCTCGAGCACGAGCGCCTCCGCCAGCAGGACGGCCTCGAAATGATCGCCAGCGAGAACTACACCAGTTCCGCCGTGCTGGCGGCGCAGGGCAGCGTGCTCACCAACAAGTACGCCGAGGGTTATCCCGGCAAGCGGTACTACGGCGGTTGCGAGGTGGTGGACGAGGCCGAAAAGCTGGCGATCGAGCGCGCCTGCTCGCTGTTTGGCGCCGAGTACGCCAATGTCCAGCCGCATTCGGGAGCCACCGCGAACCAGGCCGTTTATTTCGCCGCCCTCAACCCCGGCGACACCGTCGTGGGCATGAGCCTGGCCCACGGCGGGCACCTCACCCACGGCATGCACCTGAACTTCTCGGGCAAGCTTTACAACTTCAAGCACTACGGCGTGAGGCCCGACGACGGCCGGATCGACTTCGACCAGGTCGAATCGCTCTGCAAGGAGCACAAGCCGAAGCTTGTCGTCGCCGGGGCCAGCGCCTACAGCCGCACGATCCCGTTCGACCAGTTCGCCGACATCTGCAAGCGCCACGGGGCGCTCTTCATGGTGGACATGGCGCATATCGCCGGGCTTGTGGCGGGCGGGCAGCACCCCAGTCCGCTTCCGTGGGCCGACTTCGTGACGAGCACCACGCACAAGACGCTTCGCGGGCCCCGCAGCGGCTTCATCATGGCGCGCAAGGAATGGGCCCAGAAAATCAACTCCGCCGTGTTCCCCGGCCTGCAAGGCGGGCCTCTCATGCATGTGGTGGCGGCCAAGGCGATCGCCTTCCACGAGGCCAGCCAGCCGGCCTTCCGGGCCTATGCCGCCCAGGTGGTGGCCAACGCCCGCACCATCGCGCATGAACTCGCCTCGCATGGCTTCAAGCTGGTTTCCGGCGGCACCGACAACCACCTGGTGCTGGTGGATGTGAACGCCGCGGGCGTTTCCGGCAGGCAGGCCGAGCGCGCCCTCGACGCCGCCGGCATCACCGTGAACCGCAACGGCATCCCGTTCGACACCCGTCCGCCGCTCGACCCCTCCGGCATCCGCGTCGGCACCCCGGCGCTCACCACCCGCGGCATGACCGAGGTGGAAATGCGCTCCATCGCCGGCTGGATGGGAAAGATCCTCAGGAGCCCGGAAGACACGGCGCTTCAGGCGCTCATCCGCACCGAGGTGCGCGAGCTATGCAAGAGCTTCCCGGCGCCCCGGGAACACGCCTGAGTCTCAACGGATGTCCTCAATGGGGGCGTCGGCCCCGGGCAGCCGCTCGGGCCACAGCGAGAACCTGCCTCGGGTGATCCCCTCGACATGCCGTTCTTGCGGCACATCGGGGAACCACCATTCCCCGAGGATGGCTCCCTCGCCGTTCCAGCGGCCGGCATAAGCCACCTGGTGCATCGGGTACTGCTTGACGATGGCAACCTCGCCGTTTTCGCTGGTGCCGTTCATTTCGAACGGGCCGGCCAAGTCGGCGCCCCGGCCCCGGAGCACGCGGCCATCGAAGCTCATGACGATCCCTTGCATCGGTTGCCGGCCGTAGCCTTCCTGTTCCCACCACCCGGCCCATGGTCCCGTGTAGGGTCGCATCGTAAACCCCTTTCAAGCCGATGGCCGATGGCCATCCTTTTCAGTGGCGGTGCCGATGGGCGTGCGTTGGCAAGGCGGTTGCTTCCGCTGGCGGCTCATCATTTCCATGATACCGCCCCTCTCAGGGCGCTTGAACCACCTTCACCAGGCGCGTCCGGCGGGCGAGGCGCGCGAGGTCGGCTCGGGCCAATTCATCACCCGGATTGAGCCGCCCGGCGATCAGGACGATGCCGTCGGCCGAGGATCGCACGAAATACTCCATCCGCGCCGGCTTGCCCTTCAGCGTGGTGTCGATCGCGAAAGTGGCCAAACCCTGTTCCAAATCACGCGGACCCTCCACCCGGCCGACCGGCCCGCCGTTTTTCACGAGCCAGCCCTTGGTTTCCTCGAGGTAGGCCGCCGCCGTGGGCCCCTTGCCCGGGGCCGTCAGGGTCACCAGCACGCCGCTGCCGTCGGCGCCGTCGAGCGTCACCTGTTCCTGCCGGGCCTGGCCTATGCGCCATCGCCTTGGATATTCCAGCCGCAACGGACCCAGTTCCTCCAGCATGAGCGTATTGTCATCGTCAGGCGCCAGGCGCGAACCGGCCAATGCCGTCTCCGTGAGGTTTACGGGAGTCCCGATCGGCTCACGGGTGAGGACGAAGCGCCCGTCGAGCGTTCCCCCTTCTTGTCCTCCCGGCCCCGACAGCACATGCTTGCCTCGAAGCGACAGATAGGCGATCGACGATCGCTCGATGTCGAAGTAGAGGAATCCCTCCAATTCCTGCCGGCATGGGCCGTCCTCGTTGGCCCCGTTCACCACGCCCGTGAATGTGACGCGCGCCACCTTGCGCCTGTCGATCGACTGGACTTCCGCCAGCTTGCAGGCCAGGCCACCGTCCCGGATCGAAACCAGGTCGGTCAGTTCGCGCACCGCCGCCGTCTCAGCGGCCCACGAGACACCCACCCCCACTTCGCGTCCAGGAAGCAGTCCGGCGAGCGCCGGGGTGAACACATCGGTGCGGACCAGTTCGATCTCTCCCCGGGTCAGCGGTGAGTCGGGCGAAAAGGGCACCTCAAGGGTGTCGCGTCGCAGCAGCACGACCCTCTTCACTTCGGGCCTGAAGCCGCTTTCCTGGGCCTGGTCGCCCAGCGTTCTCCTGATTTCCGCCTTCCGGTAGGAACGGATCGCGCGTTCAACCGCGCCCCTGGCATCGAGCGAGAGGATCCTTTCGTCGTAACCGATGGCGGAGGTGCCGCGGACGGCCAGCAGCCTCGCCTGTCCCCCTTCGCCGGGAAGCCTGAGGCTGCCCGAGATTTCCGAACGGGTTTCAACCCGCCAGGCGCCCGAGGTGGTTGCCGGCTCAACGAGTTTCACGCTTTCAGGCGGATCCTGCGCCGCTGGCGGCAGGGCGGCGAGGCAAAAAACCAGAATGTCCGCGCAGCGCATGGAAAAATTTCCCCCATGGATCAGGAAAGTTTACCTCAAGTTTTTTTTCGGTGACGCCGATCGCGCGAGGCAACGGCAAAAACGGCTGGATTTTCGTAAGTTGTTTCATTCATTGGACTTAAGAAATGTGTACATTTTTTCACTTCGGAATGCAAGGAATTGGCCCGGCCCTTGCAATCACGATTGTGCCCGGCGTGTAAGGGTCGGGTGGTTTCCTCCGGAAGATTCGTGAGCTAGGGTTCAGTTGGACAAGCAGGACCCAGCCAACCGGATCATCCGGAATAGCCGCCCGAATCGGAGCGATGGGTGGCGCCCGGGACGGTCCCTGGCGCAGGAGTGGGCCAAGACGCCAAGGCGAGCGTAAACGCAAGACGCGTGGTGCGCGCCAGAAGCGTGGCCCGGGAAGGACGAGACCCATGACGGGATTTCGCCTCGATGCGATGCGCGACCTGGCGGACCAGCTGACGCGGTTCGCCCCACCTGCCCGGCAAGCCGAGCAGGCTGCGAAAGTTGCGGCCTTGCGGGCGGATATGAATCCGAATCGGGTCTATCCGTACCAGTTCGTGGTGTGGCGGATCACGGGATTCCGTCCGGAGGACCGGCCCAGGCTGGTTCTTGCCGGAGCTGACCTCGCCTCCGACCTCGCCTACCTCGAGCGCCTGCTTTGTTCGAGTTTGCCGGAAATTCCCGGCGAACTGCCTGAAGAAGTGCTGACGCTTGGCGAATTGGGAAAAAGGCTTGGTGTTTCCACGCGAACCTTGCGCCGCTGGCAGGCGTTGGGATTGGTGGGCACGCCAGCCGTGGTGGAGGGAAAGCGCAGGTTGCTGTTCCGTTGGAGCGAGGTGGAAAGGTTCGTGGCGCGCAACGCGGCCCGCGTGGAGCGGGGGGCGCGGTTCGAGCGGATGGAAGCCTCGGAGCGGGAAGCGATCCTGGCGCGGATGCGCGCCCTCGCCGGACAGGGAATCGGGCTGCTTCACGCCAGCAGGCGGACGGCCCGTGAGTTCGGCAGGGCGGTGGAGACGGTGCGGGCGCTGGTGAAGAACCACGACCGGACCTCCCCGCGCGACGCCTTCTATCCAGCCCGGACCGGTCCATTCGACCGATTGACGAAATGGGACATTTACTCCAGCTACAGGAGGGGCCATTCCGTGGAACACATCGCCAAGGCTCATCAGCGGTCTCGCAATTCCGTTTACCGCGCCATCCACGAGGTGCGCGCCCAGCGGCTTGCCGGGCTTCCGATCGACTTCATCGCCAGCCCGGCGTTCGACGAGGCTGACATGGAACCGGCCATCCTCGGCCCCATGCCCAACGAGGCCGACTACGAGGCGCGCCGCGCGGCCATGAAGGCGCCGCGGGATGTGCCGCCGGAGCTGGCCTCCCTCTACCTCGTGCCTCTCCTCGACAAGGACCAGGAGCAGCACCTGTTCCGCCAGATGAACTTCCTCAAGTGCCAGGCGGCGCGCCTGCGCGACTCCTTCTGCGTCACCGACGAGGACGGGGCCCGCGTCGTCGATCCGGCCAAGGTGAAGATCACCACGCTCGACGCGATCGACGAGCTGCTCAAGCGCGCCACCCGCGTCCGCGACCTGCTCATCAACGCCAACATGCGCCTCGTGGTGAACATCGCCAAGAAGCACACCGCTCCCGGCGACAGCCTGTTCGAGGTGATCAGCGACGGCAATGTCTCGCTGATGAAGGCGGTCGAGAAGTTCGACTACGGCCGCGGGTTCAAGTTCTCCACCTACGCCTCCTGGGCGATCATGAAGAACTTCTCCCGCAGCCTGCCCGACGAGAAGGCCCGCCGCGACCGGTTCCTCACCGGCCAGGAGGAGGTGTTCGACCTGCGCGCCGACCTCCGCACGAACGAGGCCGACCTGCTGTCCCAGCACGAGCGCGCCAAGGAAAGCGTGCACGGCCTTCTCGACCAGCTTGATCCCCGGGAGCGGGCGATCATCAGGCTCCGCGCCGGCCTCGAGGCCGACATGCCCCGCGGGCTGACGCTCGAGGAGATTGGCGACCGCTTCGGCATCACCAAGGAACGGGTCCGCCAGCTTCACGCCCGCAGCATGCGCAAGCTCCGCAACCTCGCGATCGAGCAGCATGTCGAGATGCCCTGACAACCGGGCCAAGACAAACCCAAGGGGCGCCGGTGATCCCGGCGCCCCTTGGGTTTTCACCCTGTTGTGATCGATGAGATCTTGGCCTGATGGAAGTTGGCTGATCCCCTTGGCGGCCCGTTTGGTGTAGGCTTTTCAATAGATTCCGCGTTTCAGTTCTGCCCGGGAAAATCCGATGCCTTCAGGCCAAGCGTTTCCCATGATGTGGTGTTGGCTTGCCGCCGTCTTGGCATGGCTTCCCGCCGTGGCCGCCGCCTCACCCGTTCCCCCCGAAAGCCTCAAGGTGCTCAAGGCCCGGTGCCTTGAATGCCATGACGCCAGTTCCCAAAAGGGTGGATTCAACCTCGAGGCCCTGATTTCATCCGGCGTTTCCGCCGATCCGTCGAAGGCCCGCGAATTTCGGCGGTGGATTCGAGTGCTTGATGCCGCCAGGCATGGTGAAATGCCTCCCAAGTCGCGCGACAGGCTCACCGAGGCGGAGAAAAACGGGCTTACCCGCTCGCTGAACGCCTCCCTCATGGAGGCCGAGCGCGCGGCCATGGCGGGCAAGGGCCGGACCTCGCTGCGCAGGCTCACCCGGATTGAATACGAAAACACCCTGCGCGACCTGTTCGGCATGCCGGGGATACCCCTTCAGGCCATGCTGCCGCCCGACGGCACGGCGGGGGGATTCGACCGGAACAGCGAAGCCTTGTCGATTTCCCATGTGAACCTTGCCAAATACCTTGAAGCCGCCGACTTCACGCTCGACCTCGCGATCGCCACGAGGCCCGAGGCTCCCAAGTCGCGGACGACACGAACCTCGCTGCTCAACAGGGGCGGGCAGGCGCCTTACCTGTCGATGCAGGGAGATTGCGTGCTGCTGCGCGAAGGCAAGCCCGATCCTTCCTATCCACCGGCCGGAAAACACAGGCACATCGACCAGGGGGCCCATGAGGCCATGGGCATCTACCAGACCGACAGTTCCGTCGGCGTGTTCAGGCGGGAGGACGAGTCGGTCAATTACTATTTCCGCGGACACACCACGATCTACCCGGGGATGTACAAGATCCGGGCATCCACCTGGGCCTTCCAGTGGGACAAGGGGCAGGTGCTGCCCGCTCGCGGCACCGAGGCCCTTCGGCTGGCCGCCGTCCAGCTCACCAGCGACGGCCGGGGCGGGCAGCATCCCAACCGCACGCTGGCCTACCTCGACGCCCCCTC
>JAGWVO010000014.1 GCA_018970845.1 Planctomycetota bacterium | reverse complement strand
CTCCCAACATCGTCATGATTGTCGCCGATGACCTCGGTTACGGCGACCTCTCATGCCAGGGGTCCAAGTCGATCCGGACCCCAAACATCGATGGCCTCGCCCAAAACGGAACCCGGTTCAGCAATTTCTGCGTGGCGCAGGCCGTGTGCACCGCCTCGCGCGCCGCCTTGCTTTCCGGCTGCTATCCCAACCGCATCGGCATGGCCGGCGCTCTGAACCACACCAGCCGCGAAGGCATTCATCCCCGGGAGGAACTCCTGCCCGAATTGTTGCGGGCCCGGGGCTACGCCACGGCGCATTTCGGCAAATGGCACCTCGGCACCCGGGGCGAATTCTCACCCAATTACAATGGTTTCGATACTTGGGCAGGCATTCCTTATTCCAACGACAATGGCCCGCTCCATCCCACCGTCCGCGGCATTCCCCCCTTGCCGTTCATCGTCAATGGCGTGGTTCGCGAACGCGATCCGGACCAGTCGATGTTCACCCGGCGGCTGACCGACCTCGCCATCGGATTCATCAGGGACAACAAGGCGAAACCTTTTTTCCTTTATTTGCCCCATGTGATGCCCCATGTTCCCATTTTCGCTTCAACCAGGTTCGCGGGGCGCTCGGGCCGCGGACTGTACGCGGATGTCGTCGAGGAACTGGATTCCTCGATTGGAGAGGTTCTGCGAACCCTTCGGGAAGCAGGCTTGGAAGACAACACCCTCGTCCTGTTCCTGTCGGACAACGGCCCGTTCCTCAGTTATGGCAACCATGCCGGCAATGCTGGCCCGTTGCGCGAGGGCAAGCTCACGGCCTTCGAGGGCGGGGTGCGTGTGCCGCTCATCGTCCGCTGGCCGGGCCGGGTTCCCCGGGGCCGGGTGAGCGGCGAACTGGTGACGGGCCTCGATTTGCTGCCGAGCCTTACGGCCATTGCCGGGGCGGCCCGGCCGAAACTGCCGATTGATGGAGTCGACCTGTCGGCGTTGATGCTGGGCGCCAAGGGTTCCCAGGGGCGCGGTGACTTCGCCTTGTATTCGGGCACGGAGTTGCACGCCATTCGCAAGGGAAATTGGAAGCTGCACCTGCCCCACCCCTACCTGACCGTCAACGGCCTGCCCGGCAAGGACGGCAAACCGGCCAATTTCACCGCCATGCGTCCCGACGCCATCGAGGAATCGGGAATTCGCGGCATCGCCAGCAGGCATGGCTACAAGGTGGAACAATTGCCCCTTTCGCTTTACGATCTGGAATCCGATCCGGGTGAGGCGACCAACCGCGCCGGGGAAAATCCCGCCGTGGTGGCCGAGCTGTCGCGACTCGCGGACCGGTTCCGGAAAGACCTTGGCGATTCCCTGACGGGAGCCAAGGGTGATGGCCTGAGGCCAGCCGAAGTGGCCACGCCGCGTTAGTTGGGAGTTGATCGATGCGTTTTTTCATCCTGATGGCGCTGGCAAGCGCCATGGTCGCGTCCGGAACATCCCGGGCCGCCGAACGGCCGAACATCCTGTTCCTGTTCGCCGACGACTACGGGAGGTACGCCTCGTCATATGCCGAACTCGACGGCAAGCCGTCGGCCAACGGCGTCATCAAGACGCCCAATATCGACGCGGTGGCCGCGCGGGGCGTTCGCTTCCGCAACGCTTTCGTGAATTCCCCCTCATGCACTCCCTGCCGCAGCGCCCTTTTGAGCGGCCGGTATTTCTTCAACACGAACAGGGGCGCCATCCTCCGGCCCGCCGTGTGGGATGAAAACATCCCGGCTTTTCCGCTTGTCCTCAAGGATTCCGGTTACCAAATCGGAAAAACCGGAAAGGTGTGGAGTCCCGGTTCACCGGCCGACGCCCCCATTGGCAGGCAGCAATTCGCTTACCAGAAGTCGGGAATGGGTTTCAGCAACTTCTCCGAACAGACCGTGGCCATGCTCAAGGCGGGCAAGACTGTCGCAGAGGCCCGGGAGACGCTGCTGGGGCAGGCCCGCGGAAACTTCACGACATTCCTCAAGGAACGCGATGCCTCCAAGCCTTTTTTCTTCTGGCACGGGCCGACAAATGTCCATCGCGCATGGGTGAAGGGATCCGGAAAGGCTCATTGGGGCATCGATCCCGATTCCCTCAAGGGCAAGTTGCCCAAGTTCCTACCCGATGTCCCTGAGGTGAGGGAGGATTTCGCCGATTACCTGGGGGAGGCCCAGGCATTCGACGCCCAGGTGGGGGTGCTGGTCGAGGCCCTCAAGGCGGCCGGCATCCTCGACAAGACCATCGTGGTGATCAGCGGCGACCATGGCGCCCCCGGATTTCCATCAGGCAAGTGCAACCTTTACGACTTTGGCACCGGGGTGGCCCTGGTGGCCGCCGGTCCCGGCATTCCCGGGGGCCGCATCATCGATGACTTTGCCAACCTGATGGATCTGGCTCCGACTTTCCTAGAGGCGGGCGGTGCGCCGATGCCTTCGGGCATGAACGGGAAATCGCTTTGGCCCGTCTTGGTTTCTTCCAAGTCCGGCCAGGTCGATCCCGAGCGCGACTTCGTGGTCACCGGCAGGGAACGGCATGTCGATTCGGCCCGGGCCGGCAACGCCACCTATCCCCAGAGGGCGCTGCGGACCGGCAAATACCTCTATGTCCGCAACTTCGCCCCCGACCGGTATCCGATGGGTGATCCCAAGGGCATCACGGAAACCATGGCTCCGGGGACACAAGCCTTGGAAAACAACACCTTCGCGACATTCCCCGACATGGATGCCGGCCCCACCAAGGCGTGGTTGGTGGCCCATCGCGCCGACCCCCGTTGGAAATGGCACTATGACAAGGCGTTTGGCAAGAGGCCTGCTGAGGAGCTATACGACCTGTCAAAGGATCCCGACCAGGTGACGAATGTCGCCGGCGACCCGGCTTATGCCGTCGCGCTCAAGGAGCAGGGCGAGCGGTTGTTGAAGATTCTCGCCCAAGCGGCTGATCCGCGGGTGACGGAAAAGGATTGCCGGTTCGACAAGCCGCCCTTTTCCGATTTGGAGAAGCTCCGGTGAGGATGCTCCAGCCCGTTTGCGCCGCCATGCTGCTTGCGGCATGGCTACCATGCGCCGCGCGAGCGGCCCCACCCCATGTCCTCCTCATCGTCGCCGATGACCTGCGCGCCGAGTTGGGTTGCTATGGCGCGCGCGCCGTCACACCGAACATCGACTCGCTGTCCGCGCGTGGCGCCCGCTTCAGTCGCGCCTATTGCCAGCAGGCCGTGTGCAATCCTTCCCGTTCATCATTCCTCACCGGAAGGCGCCCCGATTCCCTTAGGCTTTGGTCCAATGGCATCCACTTCAGGGAATTGACCCCGGATGTGGTCACCTTGCCCCAGCATTTCATGGCCAACGGCTACGAGGCCCGATGCGTCGGCAAGATCTTCCACAACTGGCACACCAAGGAAAAGGGCGACAGGCGCTCGTGGAGCGCCCCTGAGTTCCTGCATTACGCCAACCATGGCGACGACATTCCGGAATCAACGGAACCCTTGCCGCCAAACTCCGCCAAGGGCATCGGGAGAATGTACGGCAAGGTTCCGGTATGCGAGTGCCGGGATGTCCCCGACGAGGCCTACTACGACGGTCGCGTGGCCGCTGAGGCCGTGAGGGTGCTCGCCGGAAATCGCGACAAGCCCCTGTTCCTGGCCGTCGGATTCTGGAAGCCCCACGCGCCGTTCAACGCCCCGAAAAAATACTGGGATCTTTACGACAAGGCTTCCGTGATTCCCCCCAGGGCCGAGCGTCCGGAAGGGGCCCCCGCCATCGCCTTTCATGATGGCCGCGAGATTCTTGGGGCGCCGCCGGCCCGTGTTGAGCCGAATCCGGCGCAGGTGGCCGAGATGCGCCATGGCTACCTTGCCAACATCAGCTACCTGGATACCCAGGTCGGCAAGGTTCTTTTGGCGCTCGAGAAGGCCGGCATGCGCGACAACACCGTCGTGGTTTTCCTTGCCGACCACGGTTACCACATGGGCGAACTTGGGCTTTGGGCCAAGACCTCCTGCTTCGAGCGCGATGCCCGCGTGCCCCTCATTGTCTCGGCACCTGGCATGGCTCGTCCCGGGGCTGAAGTCGCCGACATATCGGAATTGGTGGACCTTTTTCCAACGCTTTCCGGCCTGTGCGGATTGCGGCCTCCGTCTGGATTGGAGGGTGTGGACAGGTCGGCGTCGGTTCTCAAGGGCGCCGGTGCCGGCGGGCGGGCCGCGTTCACCCAGCATCCTCGCCCGGCCTATTTCGACCGCACGCCAACCGGTGTTCCCGAGGCGATGGGCTACAGCGCCCGGATTGATTCCGGCCGTTACACCGAATGGCGTGACTGGAAAACCGGAACCTTGCTCGGCGTGGAGTACTATCCCGCCGCTGACCTGCCGGACCCCGCAAGGAACAGGGCCGCGGATCCCGCCTTGGCGGGCGAGGTCGGCTCGGCCCGCGCCGCCCTGCACGGCATGTTTCCACCTTCCATCGCGCCCAGCAGTCGCCAGGGGATGCGTCCATGAGTCCGCTGTTGTTGTCCATGATCGCCCTGTGCGCGCCGACCGTGGAGTCGCCTCCCCGGCCGAACATCGTCTGGTTCATCGTCGATGACATGTCGGCGAACTTTTCCTGTTACGGCGAGAAACTGGTCGTCACGCCGCATGTCGACGCGTTGGCGGCGCGGGGCACCCGCTTCGCCAACGCGTTTGTCACCGCGCCCGTTTGCTCGCCATGCCGGTCGGCGCTTATCACGGGTAGCTACCAGACCACGATCGGAGCCCACAACCACCGCAGTGGTCGGGGCGACCTCAAGATCAAACTTCCCGGTGATGTGGTTCCAGTTCCCGTGCTGTTTCGAAAGGCCGGCTACCACACCGCCATCGGCGGGTTCGGCGCCGCCGGAAAGCGGCTTGGCAAAACCGACTACAACTTCGAATGGCCCAAGGAGATGTACGACGGCAACGACTGGTCGGGCCGCAAGCAAGGCCAACCGTTTTTCATGCAGGTTCAATTGCATGGCGGCAAATACCGCGGTCAGGGACCCAGTAAGGCGTGGCAGGATCGCGTGAAACGGGAACTGGGTTCCCCAACGGATCCCGCCAAGGTTGTCCTTCCTCCCTACTATCCACGAGATCCTGTCATCCTGCAGGATTGGGCCGATTACCTCGATTGCGTCCGCCAGACCGATCGCGAGGTCGGCCAGTGGATGTCACGGCTTGAAAAGGAAGGACTTCTCGACAACACCGTCGTGTTCTTCATGACGGACCACGGCATCAGCCACGCGCGAGGAAAGCAGTTCCTCTATGACGAGGGGATTCATGTTCCGTTGGTCGCGGCGGGCCCGGGAATTCCCAAGGGAGAGGTCCGGTCCGACCTGGTGGAGCATATCGACCTTGCCGCCACTTCCCTGGCCATCGCCGGGTTGAGGCCGCCGGCATGGATGCAGGGCCGCGACTTGCTTTCCAACGATTACCGCAAGCGGGAGGCGGTGTTCGCGGCGCGCGACCGGTGCGACGAGACGATGGAGCACATCCGCGCCGTCCGCACCGAACGCTTCAAGTACATTCGCAACTACCTGCCGAACCGTCCCCACCTGCAGCCTTGCCTTTACAAGGATGAGAAGGCGATCGTGAAAAGGCTCAGGGAACTGCATGAGGGCGGAACCCTGGATCCGCTGGCTGAAAAGCTACTCTTCGCTCCAAGGCGGCCCGCCGAGGAACTCTACGACCTGGAAGCGGATCCTCGTGAAATCAGGAACCTTGCCGCGGATCCCGGGTATCTGGAAACCGTCAAGGCCATGCGTTCGCGCTTGACGGAATGGGAAGGGCGCACGGGGGACAAGGGCCGTCAGCCCGAGCCGATGGAGATGTACGATTCCGACATGAGGGAATACCTGTCCAACGGCGCCAAGGCTGGCTTGGAAAAGCTTCGCGAAAACATTGGCCTCAACAAGAAGTGGGCCGCCGAGGAAGCCAAGGCGGCGGGCCGCTGAATCAGAATTCCCCCGTGCCCCGCTTCGACCACCAAGGCAACTGGGTGCCTCCGTCGATTGACATGATGCTGCCGGTGATCGACTCGGACGCCGGATCGCAAAGGAACACCACGCCTCGGCCGATTTCCTCCGGGCGCATCATGCGCCCCATGGGCAGCGCGGCGCCAGCGGTCTTGAGTGTCTCCTCGCTGAAGAATTTCCTCTCGCCGGGGGTGTCTGTCCATCCCGGGTAGATCATGTTCACCCTGATCTTCTTGGCGATGAGTTCCACGGCGGCGGTCTTGCCCATCATGTCGAGCGCCGCCTTGGCCATGTTGTAGGCCATGCACGACGGCGTCGCGACATGGGCGTGCGGGGAACTCACCAGCACGACCGATCCCGGCGCGCCGCGCCCGAGCAGGTGATTCGCCGTGGCGCGCAGGAAATGGAAGGCGCCCCACAGCGACACATCGATGGTTTTCCTGAACCCGGCCATGTCCGCCTTGTGAAAGAATTCGCGGTCGCTGTAGACGGCGCTCGTCACGAGGATGTCGATGGCTCCAAGGGCCGCGACGGCGTTGGCGAAGGCCTCTTCCGAACGCGCCTGGTCGCTGACATCACAGGCGATCTCGACGGCTTGCCTGCCCATGGCCCTGATGGCCGCCGCGGGATTGCCGGGCCTTTCCTTCCAGTGCAGGTCGACCAGGGCGACATCGGCTCCCTCGGCGGCCAGCGCGATCGAGCATGCCGCTCCGATTCCACCCGCGGCGCCCGTCACCAGCGCCTTTTTTCCGGCAAGCCTCATCGGTTTCCCCTTTTCGAAAGCCCCGCAACCTGAAAGGAAACATGTCGAGGTATTCAATGATTCCCGACCGAATCTTCAACGGCCCGCCATGGATCGTCCCCCGGGCGGTTTATGTCCATGTGCCGTTCTGCGCCCACCGTTGCGGGTATTGTGATTTCGCCATCGCCGTGGGCCGGGAATCGGAGATGGGCGCGTATCTTGACGCGCTGGAGGCGGAGGCGGGCCGCTTGGGCGGGCCGTTCCCGGTGGACACCTGGTATGTCGGCGGGGGCACCCCTTCACTGTTGCCCGAACCGCTTCTGGAAAGGCTCGGAGCGCTCCTGGCCCGGCGCTTTCCACTTTCTGAGGGTGGGGAGGCCACCCTGGAGGCGAATCCGGAATCGTTCGGGCCCCAAAAGGCCCACTTGCTGCGCGGGATCGGATTCAACCGCGTGAGCATCGGCATCCAGTCATTTTCCCAAGGCTCGCTCGACGCCCTCACGAGGCCCCACCGCGCCGACGCCTCGGCCGAGGCCGTCGAAGTTGCCCTGAATGCCGGACTGGCTGTTTCCGCCGACCTGATCTTCGGGGTACCCGGGCAGGGCCTGTCCGACTGGGAGAACGACATCCGCCGGGTGGCCTCGCTGGGGCCGTCGCATGTGAGCGCCTACGGCCTCACCTATGAGAAGGGTACCCCGTTGGAGCGGCTCACCCGTTCCGGAACGGTCCTTCCTTTGTCCGACGACCTCGAGGCGGCCATGTATTCGCTGGCGATGGACCTGCTTCCCGGGCTTGGATATCAACAATACGAGATATCTAATTATGCCTTGTCAGGCATGTGGTCAAGGCACAACGAGGCTTATTGGGCCAACCATGCCTATTTCGGCATCGGCATGGGCGCGGCCCGCTATGTCGGAGGCGAAAGGTCGACCAACACGCGGGATCTATCCGATTACATCCGCAAGGCTTTGGCTGGCGAACCGCTTTCGCGGCCTGGTGAGCGCCTCGAGGGACTGGAGGCGGCCAGGGAGACCCTCTACCTGAACCTGCGCCGAACGCGCGGCGCGGATCCCGCTGAATTCCTTTCCCGAACCGGGATGGAGCTTTCGGCCATGGTTCCCGGCCTCGGCCGGGTGACGCGCGCGGGACTGCTCGAGCCAACAGTCAGTGGCGGACTTCGGCTCACGCGGAAGGGCCTGCTGCTGGCCGACACCGTGGCCGGCGAGGTGCTTTCCCGCGCCGGCGGGCCTGCCTAGAACCGGAAACCGATCTCCATGCTCACGCCTTCCAGCGAGATGTTGCTGGTGCGCCTTACCGGATTGCCAAGCTGGGGGCCCGGGAATTGGAGCGAATCGACCATGTCGAAGTAATTGAAGAGGTCGTAGCCGATCCGCACGGTGGCGATCTCGCCCCGGTAGCAGAGGCCCACGCCCAGGTCGAGAGTCGGCACCACGCCCTCGTACTTGTCATGGACATTCACCACGGTGACGGTGCCATTGTCGGCTGTCTCATTCAGGCGGCTGCTGAACCGCCCGGCGATGAGGCCGCCCTTGCCCCGGCCATAAAGGCCGATCTTTCCCATGAAGTTCCAGACGCCTTCGGCGCCCGCGGTGACGCCTCCGCCGCTGAAATAAATCGGCATGTTCACCATGCTGTTGTTGGCGGCCTGCGGTCCGCCGTTGTAGATGGCGGAGAAATTCTGGTCGATCCATGCCAGCCGGGTGCCGCCCGTGAAGCGGAATGAGAAAGACGGGTCGAGTTCAACCCAGCGTCCGAAATCGATGTCGAGCACGCTGAAGTTGACACTGCCGGAGGCCTGGGCCGTGCCGATTTCGTCAAAGCTCAGGTTCGTGGTGGTGGCGTAGAGCGTGCCGCCCGGTGGCGCCGAGGCGAACCGGCTGTTGGTGCTGTGGTAGTTGAAGAAGCTGGCTTCAACCTGCCAGCGGTCGGCCAACTCGATTCCCGCCCCGGCCCGGAAACCGGCGCGGAACGAGTAGTCGAGGTTTTGCATGTCACCCACCACGCCCGTTCCCGTCGGCGTCAGTGACGACACGGCGTAGTCATACGACTGGCGCCTGGCCTTGAGCAGAAGCAGGTCGGCGAACAGGTACGGATGGATGGCCTTCTCGCGCTTTTCCTCCTCGGGAAAATACGGCAAGCCTTCAAAGGGGGGAGTTGCCGGTTCGCCGCCGCTCAATTTTTCACCGGACAAATCGGTGCCTTCCGGCATGTCGGGTTTCGTGTCCTGCGCCGACGCGCCGGGCGCGATCGTTCCCAAGGCCATGCAAAGACAAACGGTTTTCAGGCATAAGGAAAGGGAATTCGCGGACATGGCGGCAACCCCGTTCGGGACATGAATGAATCCATTCCGGCGGCCCCATAACCCGCCGCCTCTTTCCGCCGCAAGCCCGCTTCGCCTTGATTTTCAAACCCGTTCAGACGATCTGGCCGGGTATTCATCCCAGGGATCATCATGCCCAAGCCGTTCATCCGCCTGCTGCTCGCCGTCCTCATGGCCCTGCCATGCGGTCAGGGTTGCCTGAGCCTCAGCCTCAAGGTTGAGTCCCGTCGGGATGCCGGGGTGCTCGACAGCCTCAACGCGAGCCTTGGAAAAGGTTCGTTGTCCGAGCGCACCATGGCCACCTTGCGGTCGGAAGGCCTGGACGAGGATTGGCGCTCCCGACCCGCTTTCGCCGTGGGGCAACTCTTCCGCACGACGGTCGATTCCCCGTCGGCCGACAGGCTTTTCGCCCTGAGTGAAATGCATCACCAGATGGCGGGCGCATGGCGAATCCCCCCTGATGAGGTGCTAAGGCACCATTACCTTTGCGCCGGGTTCGCCCATCATTATTTGCTGAGCGCCTCGGCGGAGGCGGCGGCCGAGGATGAGCGCCGCTCGACCCTTGCTCCCGCCGACGCCTTTGATCCGCGATTCCGCCTGGCCTGCGACCTATATAACCACGCGCTGTCGCGTGCGTTGGTCATCCTGCGCAACATGAAGGTGAGCCGGCCCGGGGACGCGATACGAGTGGATTCTGCGGATGGCGGAACCCTGGATGTGAGCCTGCAGGACCGCGGCCTTTCCATTCCGCCCCACGAGGTGGGCGCCGTTCATCTCGCCTCGGAATTCAGCGTCAGCGGCCTCTCGACCCAGGTGGTCGGATACGGCCTGGGCGTGCCGCTGGTAGTCGAGCGCCGCCGCGATCCCAAGCGTGTTGAGAAGCTTTACCTGTCCACGATGTCGGTTCCGGCGACGGCCTACCTCAACTTCAGCGATGACCTCTCGTCGCTGGGGCACTGCCAGGCTGTCACCATCGAACTTCACGATCCGCGCCGCACCAGCGGATTCCGGGTGCGCGACCGCTTGGTGCCCCTGGAAAGGAACCTCACGGCGCCCTTGGCGTACGGACTCGCCGACAGCGGACTGGAAAGGCTTTCGCTCAAGGGATTCCTTCGCGGAGACCTGCTGGCCGACGGGGGCCGGCTGCTCCTGCTGGAGCCTTACGAGAAGGGGAAGATCCCGGTGGTGCTGGTGCACGGGCTGCTGTCATCCCCCGTGACCTGGACACCCGTGGTCAACGACCTGATGGCGGATCCCGAAATCGGCAGGAACTACCAATTCTGGGTTTTTGTCTATCCAACAAGCCAACCTTTCGCCGTGACCGCCTCCCAGTTGCGCTCGGAACTCGACCGGGTTCGCAAGCGCGTGGACCCCGACGGGTCGGACAAGGCGATCGACCGGACGGTTTTGGTGGGCCACAGCATGGGAGGCCTCGTCTCACGGATGGCCGCCAGCGATTCCGGTGAAGCCGTCTGGTCGGCGTTGAGCTCCCGGCGGCTCGACGAGCTCGCGCTTGACGCGGAAACAAAACAGGCGATCTCCCAAGTTGTGTATTTCAAGCCCCATCCACAGGTCGCCCGGGTCGTCTTCGCCGCCACGCCGCACCATGGCAGCGTGCTGGCCAACACCGCGCTGGGCCGCGTCGGACGCGCCCTCGCGAGGCCGCCTTCCAAGCTGATGGAACGGACCAGGGCGATCCTCAGGCAGGCTCCCGGCGTGCTCGGAAGCGACCTGGCCTCAAGGCTCACCAGCGTCGATTCGCTGGCGCCCGACTCACCCTTCATCCTTGCCATGTCCGAGGCCGTGGTTCCCTCCGTCCCGTATCACACGATCGCGGGAATCCTGCCGCCGGGCAGCCGGGGGGTCCGCGCCGAGTCGTTCCTTCTGGGGTCGGACAACGAACTCTACGGCGATGGCGTGGTACCGTATGTGAGCGCCAGGCTCGACGGCGCGCAGAGCGAGGTTCTCGTGATGGCCGACCACACCACCGTGCATCATCATCCGCGGGCCCTCGCCGAGTTCAGGCGCGTCCTGCGCCTGCATATGCGGGAGTCGGAAAGCGTCTTGCCGGTTTCAGGCGCCTTGAAGGGCCAACCCTAGGATGTGCGGCCGCTTTCTGCTGGCGTCGTCCGACGATTCGCTGGACGGCGCATTCGGACCCAGGGCCTGGCCCGCCCGCGAACCGCGCTACAACATTTCACCCACCCAGCCGGTGTTGTCGTTGTCCATGGGAATCATGGAACCGCGCTGGCTGAATTGGGGGCTTGTTCCGAGATGGGCTCGCGATGCCTCGCCGGCATCGGGGATGATCAACGCCCGATCGGAAACCGTGTTCTCCAAGCCGTCCTTTCGGGGCCTGCTCAAGGGAAATCGATGCCTTGTGCCGGCAACTGGCTTTTATGAATGGCAGGCGGGTCCGGGCGGGATGAAGAGGCCGTTTTTGTTCCGCCGCGCCGACGGGAGGCCCTTCGCCTTCGCCGGCCTCTGGGATTCATGGCAGGCCCCAGGCGGCACCACCTTGCTAACCTGCGCCATCCTCACCATGGAGGCTCCTGATTGGATGCGCCAGTGGCATCACCGCTCCCCCGTGATGCTCACCGGTGAGTCGGCTTCCGCGTGGCTGGGAACGAATCCGATGGATGAGGCGGGCCTGCGGAAAGTCGTCGTCTCATGGACGCGGGAGGAGATGGTGGCCGTGCCGGTCTCGAACCGTGTCAACTCCCCGGGGCGGGAGGGACCGGAATGCGCGGCGCCTCTGGAACCGGACGAACCTTCGCCGCGACCCGTCCAGCGCGGGTTGTTCGATTGACGGCACCAAGGTTTTCACCTTGGGCGGCCCGGAGTGCCTTGCCGGCGGATGCCTTGGGTGCCGGCTTGGCGGCCTTGGCTTGCGGCTTTCCTGTTTTCCGTGCGAGCTTTTTCCGCGCGGCATTGGTCTTGTAGGTTTTTTTGGGGGCTTTTGCGCGCGCCAGGTCGATGTTGGCCCCATCAGGCAGGCTGCGCCGCAGCACGAGCGATATCTTGTCCCAGACCCCCTTGTCCTGCAGCATGCGCAGGCGACGCCAGCAGGTCATTCCGGATCCGAAACCCAAATCCTGGGGCAAATCCTCCCATGGGATTTTGTGCGTGAGAACATGGACGATGCCGCTGATCACCTTGCGGGGATCGACCGGCTTCCGCCCGGCGTAAAGATGGTTTCTTGGAGCGGGAGTGGGGAAGATTTTCTCGATCTTTTTCCAAATCGCATCGTCCAAGACCTGCGGGGAGGACATCCGGGGACTCCAAGGACATGGAAGAGGGGCGAACCCTTCCTGCATCCGCAAATGAAATGCGGACAGTTACGATACCTGTTCTAATGAGAAAATCAAGATAACCTGACAAGTATTGCTAAATCGATCGGAATGAATCCAAAATTCAAGGTGACGATGGGCTCGCTCGTCCGGGAAAACCGGGATCCGCCATCATCCTTATCCTGCCGTCACCATCGGGGAGCACCACGCGCATTCGGGTTTCGGGTTGCCTGGAAACGATCGCCCGCGCCTTCTCCCATGGAAGCAGCACCCCCAGCTTGGCCAGCCTGTCGGCGTCGATGCCCCGGGGGGCGATCACCGTGGCCATGGCCTGGTTTGTCGAGCCGATCCCCGTCCTCGCGTCCACGATATGGGAATAGCGCCGGCCGTCGATCTCGAGGAATTGTTCGAGATCTCCGGAGGTCGAGATTGCCCTGCCTTGAAGGAACACCTTCAAGGGTGCGCCTTTTTCCCCCGGAGCCGGAATGATGCCGACTTCCCAACCCTGGGCGCCCGGAGGAGCGTCCCCGCAGGTGATGTCGCCTCCCAGGGCCACGAGCGACCGGGGCAGGCCCTCCTTCCTGAGAAGTTCCAGCAATTCATCAGCCGTGAAACCCTTGGCGATGCCGCCCAGGTCGATCCGCATTCCCGGCTTCGCGAGCCTGACCCAGCGGCCCTGCGCCGTGAGTTCCATCATCCGGTAACCCACCAGCGTCCTTGCCGCCGCCAGGTCGGCCTGGTCTGGCAAGCGCTTGGATTTTCTCGCCAGCCGCCACAGGCGCGTCACCGGTCCTATCGTCACATCAAATGCTCCGTCGGAGAGGCGTGCCAGTTCCTGGGCTGATTCGAGGACCGTGAACAATTCGCGGCTGACAGCCGTCGGCGGGCCTCCCGCCTTGGCGCAGAGGCGCATCAATTCGCTCTGTTCCTGATAGTCGCTGAGAATGCCGTTGAGTTCCTCGGCTCGCGCGAAGGCCATTTCCAGGGCCCTGCGTCCCGCGTTGGCGGTGGGCGCGTGAACCACAATCCGCAGCGTTGTTCCCATGCACTTGCGCGATTCCTCCATGCGCTCGAGGCCGGATGCCGGTTGGCCGGCCGCGGAGGTCGTGAGAATTATGAATAACTTGAATATGATTGGTTGTGCCCACGCCATGAAAAGTCTCCTCACAAATTGCGATTCCATTTTTCGTAGTGTATCTTCGCAACTGGTTTTGAGTCGGCCTGGAAGGATCATCATGCGTTGGATTTGTCTCAGCCTGCCAATCATGGCCGCGACCGTTGTTTCCTGGGTTTTCTGCCCCGAACCCTCCATCGCGCAGGCGCCTTCCGCCACCGCATACAAGGAAACGATCCCCGGCACGAAGGTGGCTTTCGAGATGCTGCCGATTCCCGGTGGCAAGTTCGCCATGGGCACCGCCGACTCCGAAGCCGGTCGCTCCCCCGACGAGGGGCCCCGGCATGAGGTGGAATTGAAGCCGTTCTGGATGGGCAAGTGCGAGGTGACCTGGGACGAGTTCGACGCCTACTGGAAGTCCGAGGACCAACCGCAGGCCCGCGGCGATGAACCGGCCGCCCTCAAGGCCGATGCGATCACAAGGCCCACCCCCGCCTATGCCGACGAGACCTTCGGGCATGGCCGGGATGACAATCCCGTGATCTGCATCACCCATCACACCGCCATGGAGTATTGCCGGTGGCTGTCCCGCAAGACGGGCAAGTGGTATCGCCTTCCGACCGAGGCCGAGTGGGAATACGCCTGCCGCGCCGGGACCACCTCCGCCTACAGCTTTGGTGACGACAAGTCGAAACTCGGCGATCATGCCTGGTTCGCCGACAACTCCGAGGAACTGGCCCACAAGGTCGGCAAGAAGAAGCCGAATCCGTGGGGTCTCCACGACATGCACGGCAATGTGATGGAATGGTGCGTCGACCATTACGAGAAGGATGCCTACGCCCGCTTCGCGATGGGCAAGCTTTCGGTCCGCCCGGTGCTGGTTCCCACGGAGAAGAGGTTCTCCCATGTGGCCCGCGGCGGTTCATGGGCCGACAAGCCCGAATTCCTGCGCAGCGGCGCCCGCCGCGGATCCGACAAATCGTGGATTCGGCTCGATCCGCAGCGACCCCAAAGCATCTGGTGGCTCACTTCCGCGGAATTCGTCGGATTCCGGATCGTCCGGCCCGTGGACGAGCAACCCGAACTGGTCAATATCCGTTCCAAGGTGACCAAGCAGAGCCCCTGAGTCGTTGTTCTTTCCCGTGACCCAAAGCCTCCCTCAAGGAGACCCTCCCATGCCAGATCTCAGCCCGATCCATCGTCGTTCCGCCCTGAAGGCCGGCGCCGCCCTCGCGGCCGCCTCGGCCTTGCCCGCGTCGCTGTACGCCGCCGCCAATGAAAAGCCGATCCGCGTCGGTTTGGTCGGTTGCGGTGGCCGCGGCACCGGCGCCGCGCACAATGTGCTCCACGCCGCGCCCAATGTCGTTGTCACCGCCGTTGGCGACGCCTTCGAGAGCCAGGCCAAGGGTTGCCAAGGCCGCCTCAACGGCATCGGCAAGGATGACGCCCGCCTCAAGGAACTGGGCAACAAGGTCGACCTTCCCGACGACCGCGTCTTCTGGGGTCTCGACGCCTACAAGAAGGTCATCAACTGCCCCGATGTGGACTATGTCATCCTGGCCACGCCTCCCGGCTTCCGCCCCCTCCACATCACCGAGGCGGTCAACGCCGGCAAGCATGTGTTCACCGAGAAGCCCGTCGGCGTCGACGGCCCCGGCATCCGCGCCGTGCTCAAGGCCTTCGACGAGGCCAACAAGAAGAAGCTCGGAGCCGCCGCCGGCACCCAGCGCCGCCACCAACTTGCCTACATCGAAACCATCAAGAAAATCCATGACGGCGCCATCGGCGAACTCGTCACCGGCCGCGCCTACTGGAACCAGGGCATTCTCTGGACCCGGGCCCGCAAGGAGGGAATGACCGACCTCGAGTACCAGATGTGGAACTGGTACAACTACACATGGATCTGCGGCGACCATGTCGTCGAGCAGCATGTGCACAACCTCGATGTGCTCAACTGGTGCTTCAACGAGCACCCCAAGGCCGTTATCGCCATGGGCGGACGCAGCCGGAACAAGCCCGAGTACGGCCATATCTTCGATTTCTTCTCCGCGCAAATCGAGTATTCGGGCGACCGCCACTGCATCTCGATGGCCCGGCAGATTTCCAACTGCTGGAACTCGGTGACCGAGTTCGTCTCCGGCACCAAGGGCAACTCGCATGTCGGCGGGTTCACCATCAATGGCAAGCCGGCGATCGAGCGCACCGCCGTCCGCAAGGCCGCCGATCCTTATGTGCAGGAACACACCGACCTGATCGAGTCGATCCGCAAGGGCCAGCCGATCAACGAACTCAAGAATGTCGCCGAGTCGACGCTCACGGCCATCATGGTGCGTGAATCGGCCTACACGGGCCAGCGCATCACCTGGGAGCAGATGCTCAACTCCAACAAGGTGTACCTCGATGTCTCCAACCTGAACAAGGACATCGCCGTGCCCGAATGGAAGGTCGCGGTGCCAGGCAGCACCCAGCTTTCCTGACAAGACCTCTCCCGGCGGGCCCCCGGCCATCCGCAAGGGTGCCGGGGGCCGCGCCATTTCATGCGCACTGGTTGGAGATGCCCGCCCGGGCCCGCCTTGACCGTATCCCGCCGCGACCTGATCATGAAGATCTCACCACGGGAATGCCCACATGCCTTCCGCCGCCCTGCTATTGGCTCTTGTTGTGCCCGGGGTTGATTACAGCCGGGAAATCAAGCCCCTTCTCGCCGTTCGCTGCGTGGCCTGCCATGGGGCCCTGGAGCAGAAGGGCGGCTTGCGCCTGGACACCGTGGCCCGCATGAAATCGGGCGGCGACTCCGGCCCGGCCATCGTCCCTGGCAAGCCCGATGACAGCCCTCTTTGGCAGCGCTCCGCCGGCCATGGCGGCGGCCGCAAGATGCCTCCCAAGGGGGAGGGCGAGGAAGTCGGTTCCGCCGACCTCGCCAAAATCCGAGCCTGGATCTCCTCGGGCGCACAGGGGCCGGACCGGGAGGCCGAGGACCCCGATCCCAGGGATCACTGGGCCTTCAGGAAGCCTCGCAAGGCTGATCCGCCAAAACCGGCAGGCAACCCCATCGACCCTTGGGTGGCCAAGGGTTGGAAGGACCATGGACTGACGCCCCGTCCACAGGCGGACAAGCTGACCCTCCTCCGCCGACTCCACCTCGACCTCACGGGACTGCCGCCCCTTCCCGGGGACATCGACCGATTTCTCGGCGACACGGCCGCCGGCGCCTACGAGCGCGAGGTCGAAAGGCTGCTGGCCAGCCCCGCCCACGCCGAAAGATGGGCCCGCCATTTCATGGACATCTGGCGTTACAGCGACTGGTGGGGCCTGGGCGCCGAAGTCAGGAACAGCCAAAAAAACATCTGGAACTGGCGTGATTGGATCATCGAGGCCGTTGAAAGGGATCTCCCCTACGACGAGATGGTTCGCCAGATGCTTGCCGCGGACGAACTCTATCCCACCGACGCGGCCAAGCTGAGGGCCACCGGTTACCTGGCCAGGCACTACTTCCTGTTCAACCGGACCACCTGGATGGATGAGACCATCGAACACACGGGCAAGGCCTTCCTGGGACTCACCACCAACTGCGCCAAGTGCCACGACCACAAGTATGATCCCGTCCGCTCGGATGACTATTACCGGCTTCGCGCGGTGTTCGAGCCTTATCAGGTCCGCTTTGACGCGCCCGCGGGTTCCATCGATCCGGCGGCCGGATTCCCGAGGGTGTTCGACGCCAACCCGTCCGTGGTGACCGTGAAGCACATCCGCGGAGACGAATCCCGTCCCGATCCGTCGAGGAAGATGGGCCCGGGTGCCCTTCCTTTCCTTGGCTTCGCCCGCTTCGAACCTGTTCCTGTGCCCCTGCCGCTGGAAGCCTCGGCCCCCGAGACGCGCGCCGATGTGCTTGGGGCCCACCTGGCCGAGGCCGCCAAGGCGCTGGCCGCGACCCGCAAGGAGCGGGAGGAAACCGCCGCGCGGGTTCGCGAGTTGGGCAGTTCCCCATCCATCGCTTCAACAGGTCGGGCCAAGCCGATCCTTGAGGAACCATTTGACAGGCTCGATGACAACCGCTGGAAGGCCTCGGGCGACGGTTCATGGAAGGCCCTGGGGAACTCCGTGGCCCAGACGGCCGTCATTCCGGGCGGCGCCCGGTTGCGGTTGGCTTCGCCGGTGCCGCCTGATTTCGAGGCGGTCCTTCGATTCAAGCTGACGGGCGGCAACCCCTACCGATCCGTGGGATTGGCCTTCGATGTTTCCCCAACCCTTGAGAATCTTGTGTATCTCAGCGGTGCCAAGGGTGATCCGAAGCTTCAGGTTTCCTACAGGAAGGATGCCACCAACCATTATCCGGCCGAGGCCAAGCAGTCCCGCAAGATCGAGCTTGGTGTTCCCATCGAGTTGACGGTGCGAGTCTCGGGGCCGAATGTCGAGGCGTTGGTCGATGGACAACCCGGTGTGGTGTACAAGTTGCCGGCGCGGTCGGCCGGCGCCCTGGAGCTTGTCACCTTCACGGCCACGGTGGAATTCGACCATTTCGAGATCAGGCCGTTGTCCGCCGCTTACAAGCCTGGCGACCCTGTTTCCAGGGAAACGACACCTGTCCAGCTTCGCGCCAAGCTCGAATGGGCCGACGCCGACCTGGCCGCCAAGGAAGCGGAGCCCGAGACCATCAAGGCTCGCCACAAGGCCAGGGCCGACCAGCTTGCCGGTCGCGCCGAGGCGATGGATTCGGCGAGGAAGGCCGCGCGGCTTGAAGCCGACCTCGCGGTTCTGAAGGCGCGCGCGGCGGTGGCCAAGGCGAAGCTTGACGGGGCGGTTCGCGGCGCGCCGGCCAAGCCGGGATTGGATGCGGCCCTCAAGGCCCTCGATGATGCCGTCAAGGCCGCCAAGGACCCGGGTGCCAAGTTCACCAGGCTTTCGGCTTCCCGCGTTTCTCCGGAATCGAATCTCGACAAGGCCGATCCCGCCATGAGGAACTATCCGGCCGCCAGCACCGGCAGGCGTTCCGCCTTGGCCCGCTGGATCACGCATCCCGACAATCCGCTCACGGCGCGGGTGATCGTCAACCACCTCTGGAACCGCCATTTCGGGCAACCCCTTGTCCCGACGGTGTTCGACTTCGGAAGAAAAGGCTCTCCCCCAAGCCATCCGGAACTGCTCGACACCCTTGCCGTCGAGTTGATGGAGCGCGGATGGAGCCTGCGCCACATCCACCGGCTCATCGTCACTTCGCAAGCCTACCGCCTCGATTCCTCAACCCGGCGATCCGCCGGTGAATCGGCGGATCCGGACAACAGGTATCTTTGGCGGTATCCGTCCCACCGCATTGAATCGCAGGTTGTCCGCGACGCCCTGCTGTTCATGTCCGGCCGGCTCGACACCGCCCGCGGAGGCCCCTCCGTTCCGGTCACCGATGATTCCTCCAGGCGCAGGTCGATCTACTTCGTCCACTCCCACAATGACCACAATCGGTTCCTGGCCCAGTTCGACGATGCCGGAGTGCAGGAATGTTACCGCCGATCGGAAAGCATCGTCCCCCAGCAGTCGCTGGCGATGGTTCATTCGCGCCTGGCGGTGGAGACGGCTTCCGAACTGCGGACCCGGATCGACCCAGACGGCAAGTCGCCCGCGCCCGCGTTCGTCGCCCGGGCCTTCCGGCTTCTGCTCGCGCGCGAGCCGTCAGCGGAGGAAGCCTCGGCGTGCGCCGCCGAACTTTCCGCCGACTCGGCGGCGGCGCGCGCCGGACTGGTTCTGGCGCTTCTCAACCACCACGACTTCATTTCCATCCGCTAGGAGGCGATCCCGTGTTTCAATCGCTTGGCAGGCGCGATTTCCTCGGAAGGCACGCCTTGGCCCCGATGGCGTTGGCCTCGCTCCTGGCCGATGACGCCCGGCCATCC
The DNA here is from genome assembly GCA_018970845.1 of Planctomycetota bacterium. Taxonomy (GTDB): domain Bacteria; phylum Planctomycetota; class Planctomycetia; order Gemmatales; family Gemmataceae; genus REEB421. The sequence goes on along the minus strand of JAGWVO010000014.1, from coordinate 1,051 downwards.
GCCGGCGGCGCCTGGACGCCTCCCGACGGCAAGCCCCACAAGCCGGCCAAGGCCAAGTCGGTGATCTGGCTCTTCATGAACGGCGGGGTGAGCCATCTCGAAACATTCGATCCCAAGCCCGAACTGGACAAGCATGCCGGCAAGACCATCGCCAACACGCCTTTCAAGGATGTTCAGAATCCCGAGAAGCTCAAGCTGGCCCGGGTCACGGTCGTCAACGACGCCAACGGCCAGCAGCGCAATGTCCTCTTCCCCACCCAGACAAAGTTCCGCCCGAGGGGCAAGTCGGGCATTCCCGTATCCGACTTCCTCCCCAACATGGGATCGATGGTCGACGAGATGGCCGTCATCCGCTCGATGACGACCACCGACGACAACCACGGCGCCCAGACGCAATTCCACTCAGGCAGGCACATGCTCGACGGCGAGTTTCCCACGCTTGGCGCCTGGGTCCACTACGGCCTGGGCAGCCTCAACGCCAACTTGCCGCAGTTCGTCTCGATGGGAAACCGCGAGTACTGGAACCGCAAGGACGGCCACTACCTTGGCCCCGCCCATGACGCGGTTCCATTGCGGGTGGATCCCGCCAATCCCCTGGACTACGGCAAGCCCGAACTCGCCGCCATCGACACCGACCGCGCCTTTCGCCTTGCTGGCAAGCTCAACAGGTTGCGGCAAGGTGAGGAACCCGGAGATCAGGCGCTCGACGCGCGCGTGAAGGCCTACGAACTTGCCTACCGCATGCAGCGCGCCCTGCCCGAGGCGCTCGACTTCTCCCGTGAATCCGAGCAAACCAGGCAAATGTACGGGATCGACCAGGGCGTCACCCGGGACTTCGGGATGCAGTTGCTGGCTTCAAGGCGCCTCGTGGAACGGGGTGTGCGCTTCATCCAGATCCAGCATGGCGGAGGCGGCGCCGGGTCGTGGGACGCCCATGGAAACCTGCTGGCCAACCACACCGGCAATTGCGCCCGGGTCGACCTTCCTGTCGCCGGATTGCTTGCCGACCTGAAAAACCGGGGTCTCCTCGAGCAGACGATCGTGGTTTTCG
>JAGWVO010000013.1 GCA_018970845.1 Planctomycetota bacterium | reverse complement strand
GTGAAGGAAATCGCCCCCTCCCAGGCGGCCGCCATCCAGGTGGAATCGGCGGAACCCGGGATGCTGGCGGTCAGCGGACTGGCGCTCTCCATGGAGGACAAGGTCGAGATCAGCCGCGCCTTGAAAAAGCTCGCCGGCGTCGTCGCCGTCCGCAACGACCTCCGTGTGTCCCCGATGATGCGCGAGGGGCGCATGGTCACACTCGTCACAGCCGACGGGCGAAGGGCCATCGACGGAAGCATGGCCTCATCGCGCCCGGCGCGGACGGAAGCCGCGGCTTCCCCGACGGTTGCCAAGCCCGTCGCCAACCAGCCGATTCAGCCCGTTGTCGCCAGCGACCGCGCCGACATCGTCGAAAAGAAAGCCGACGCACCCAAGCCGCGTGACGCCCAGCCCCCCGCCGCGGAAACGGCGCGCATCGCGGTGGCGGAAGCCGTTGCCCGCCCGCGGCAGCCAAACGGCCCATCCCAACTCTGGCAACCTCCCCCAACGGTGACCGTGGGGGGAAAGCCCTACTCTCACCCTGCCGACAGCCTGGATATCCAGCCTGCCGGATACGCTGCGGCGCATGCCCCGGCCGCCGGTGAATCCAAAACGATCGCATGGCGAAACAAGACCCTCGGCGTGTCGGTTGAAACAGCCACAGCCAAAGCCAAACCATCATTCCCTGCCAGCATTTCCGCGCAGGTGGCCGCCGCCACCGGCACCCCCAACAAACCAGCGCCAACTCGAGCCGCTTCCCTTCCGGAACTGATGCCTCCTCCGTCCATCCCAACCTCGGCGCCCGCCCTGCCTACCCCTGAAAAAGCCAAGCTGCTGCCAAGCAACACCGCTCCCAAGGCGGCGCCCACCCAAGCCATTACCCTTCCGGAACTGTTGCCGCCGCCATCCGTCCCCACCTCGACGCCCTCGTTCCCTATATCCGAAAAAACGAAAGGGCTCCCGAACAACCCGGCCGCCAAGGCACCCGTGTGGGATCCGGTTCCCACTCCGGCGGTTCGAAGTCCGGAATCTGTTGGAAACCGGCCAGTGTCTTCAGCGCCCGCCGTTCGGGAACGGCTGCCGCGTGGGAATGAATCACGCGTGGAACCAGCCAAGCACGAGCCCAATCCCGTCAAGGCAAATCCGGAACCCGCCGGCAAACTGGCGAAATCCGGACCGAACCCCACGGAAACCCAACCCATCAAGCCGGTCTCGGCCCGCATGGTCGAGGAGCCCGTTTCCGGGCGGATGATCGAGGAGGAGCCGTTGGCAACTCCGACAGCACCGGGCCTTCCCAAAATCTCCATTCGCTCTTCCGCTGATCTGAAAAAGGCGGTTGAAAAAGCCTGCGGACGCGCGGCTCGCAAGGTCACCGTGACCCAATCGGGAAACCTCTACCATGTCGCCATCAGCGTGCGCGGTCCCCTCGACGAAAAGGCCGCGATCGACCGCATGATGTCAATTCCCGAGGCCTTGTCTCCCCAGGTTCGCTTCGAGGTGAGGCAGGGGGACTGAAAGCACCTTCCTTTCCACCCGGTTTCCAGGGGAAGGCTTGGAAAAAACACCAAACCCGATGCGTTTGCCTGAATCGGCAAGTTGTCCGGACGAATCCCATCCAGAGCGAGGTGATTCCGCTTCGCCAAGGTCGGGAGATTCGTCATGTCGCTTCGCCCCTGGATTTCAAACCTTTCTTTGAGCGCTCCCGTTGTCGCTGGCGGATTGTCCGTCTACGGCATCAGGGGAGCCGCCCGCTCCCCCGTCGATTACGCCACGCTTGATGAGGCGCTTGCCAACGGTCTGGCCGAGGTCACCGAAATCAGCGAGTCGGGTTCGGTGCCCGAACTCCGGTTCGTCAACCGTTCCGACAGGAAAATCCTGCTCCTGGCGGGAGAGCAACTGGTCGGAGCCAAACAGAACCGGGTTCTGAACACATCCATCCTCGCCGAGGCCGCGTCGGAGACCAAAATCCCGGTTTCGTGCGTCGAGCAAGGCCGCTGGCATTACAAGACCCGGGGTTTTGGCTCCTCCGGAACATCGGCCCATGCCAAGCTGCGCGCTGAAATGGCCATGGATGTGAGCAACTCCCTCAAGCGGGGCGGCGCGGCCTCCGCCAACCAGGGGAAGGTCTGGAGCGAGGTTTCACGCAAGCTGGCGAGCCTTCATGTGAACAGTCATTCCATCGCGCTTGAGAAGGCGTTCGAGGACCGCATGGGCGAAATCAATGCGCGAATTGTCGAGCTGAAGCCGGAAGCCGACTGGTGCGGCGTCATGGTGTTCTGCCATGACAGGTTGTCAGCCATTGACTGCTTCGACCGTCCGGAATCCCTGCGCAAGTATTGGACCAAGCTCATCCGGGGTCACAGCCTTGACGCCATCGAACAATCCGGTGAAGGCGCGCTCCCCCGGGAATCGGCTGAAGCATGGTTGGAACGCCTGGCCAACAGCGGCGGCGCGGGATACCAGCCATCGGGTGGTGTGGGCCTTGACCACCGCCTGGAAGGCGCCGGAATCCATGGCAACGCGCTGCTGCACGATGGAGTTCCCCTGCACCTGCAAGCCTTCGCCGGCCAGAACTGAGGCCGCGGGCCAGGCAGCGGCGGCACCATCATGGAATTGACAAGGCCTCCCCGGTCTCCGGGGCGCCAAGGGTGGGTTCCCCGCGCAGGAAGCCCAGTCGGGCCAGAAAGCGGTCGGCCTCCCTGAGCGTGACAGACCGCCAAGGTTCGCGGTTGAAGAAGCCGTGCTGCTGGCCCTTGGCGATCATGAGGGTGGCGTTTGAATTTCCCGCCTGCTTCCAGCGGGCAAAGGCGGTGTCCCAGCCGGGTTTCCAGGAATCGCGGTCGCCGAAGAACACAATCGCCGGAGCCATCCCCGGCCTGAGGTGCCTGAGCACATCCACTTCCGGGTCGTTCTTGTCATCGGGAGAAAAGGCCGGGTTGAAAAGCAGGTAACCGGCCACGGAGACATCGGTGTCCTTGGGATCCCGGGGATCATTGAGACCCGGATTGGTGGTTGCCAGCACGGCGATGTGCCCGCCGGCCGAACCGCCGCCGGTGACAACACGCGAAGGGTCGATGCCCAACTCACCGGCATGGGCCTTGAACCAGCGGATGGCGCTCTTGGCGTCGATGATGCAGGCTCGCTTTTTGGTTTCGCCGGGGGGCAACGCCGCCGCTTCCTTCGCGGACAGCATCCTGTAATTCGCCGTGGCGGCCACAAGCCCCCGGCTGGCCAGGTACTGGCACGCAACCCGGAACTGCGCCGGGCTTCCGCCGCTCCAACCGCCTCCATGGAACATGATCACCCCCGGCACCTTCGACTTGCCGGCATCATGCCCCTGGGGAAAATACACCTCCATCTGCCGGGGCTTTCCCCCGGACTCCTTGTAGGTGAGGAGCTTGCCAGGCTTGTCCGGGTCGAACGCGTCCGCTGAAACCGGCTTTCCCTCCGCTGCCTCGGGATAACGCCGCACCCGCACATCGTTCCTCTGCCTGGCGCCCGGGGTGCTTCTCCCCTCCGTGATGATCGTTTCCAGGCGCTGGCGCATGGCGGCGACGCGCTCGGGATGCCTGTCGGCGAGGTTCCTGGCTTCACCGATGTCATCCTCGAGGTTGTAAAGCTGGAAACCGCCGCCTTGGGGGGCCTTCGGGTCGGGTCCGAGGATCAGCTTCCATTTCCCGTCACGAATCGAAGGCAAACCCGAGGCGGCGCAACTCACGGAGTGGGCGCGAACAGGCTTGTCGATTCCCTTGAGGATGGGGAGTAGGCTGAAACTGTCCTCCCCGGCGTTTTCAGGGAGGGTGGTTTGCAGGATGTCGGCCACCGTGCGGATCATGTCGGCCTGGTGCGCCAGTTGGCCGGACACGGCGCCCGGCTTCACCACCGCCGGCCAGCGGATGATGAACGGAACACGGTGGCCGCCCTCGTAAACCTCCGTCTTGTAACCGCGCAACGGACCGCTGGGAAAATGCCCCCGGCGTTCCAGGTCCTTGGCGCCCACATAGCTCGCGAACCCGTTGTCGCTGGTGAAAACCACCAAGGTGTCGCTGGCCCTGCCGCCCTTTTCAATGGCTTCAACAACACGGCCCACCAGCGCGTCGGTTTCCATGACCAAGTCGGCGCAGTCATTGCCTAGTTGGCTCTTGCCTTTCCATTCCTTGTTCACCGCCAAGGGGGTATGGGGCGTGGTGAGGGGAAGGTAAAGGAGATACGGAGCCTTTTCCGCCGAGCATCGTGAGATGAATTGGCAGGCCCTGTCGCCCAGCGCTGGCAGGATGTTTTCAAGGCGCCAACCCGGAAGCGCCGGGCCCTGCAAGCTCGCCTGATGGTTGCGGAGAAGCGATTCAGGCAGCAGTTCCGAGGGAATGCCCGCCGTTCGGTCGTTCTCGATGAAGCAGTATGGCGGCCAATTCGGCACATCGGTGCCGAAGTAAAAGTCGAAACCACGGGTGGTGGGCCCGCCGCCAATCGCCTTGGAAAAAGTTCCCTCCCAGGCGGCCCGGTGTTCGGGCGTGGCCGTCGCCCCCTTGGGAAAGTTTCGGAACAGCCCGGCCTTGCCCTCCTCGATCGGCCATTCCCGCCCCAAGTGCCATTTGCCGATCGCGGCGGTGCGGTAACCTTGGCCCTTGGCCAACCCCGCGATGGTCAGCCTGTCTTGAGCGATCAGCGGCGGGCCCCAGACGCCGACGATTCCACTCTGAAGACGCGTGCGCCAATGGTAGCGGCCGGTGAGAAGGGCGTAACGCGAGGGCGAACAGACGCCTGATGACGAATGGCCGTCGGTGAACCGCATGCCCTGCCTCGCCAGTCGGTCGATGTTCGGCGTGGGAATGCGGCCCCGTTCGGGATTGTTGCATTGGACATCGCCGTAGCCCAGGTCATCGGCCAGGATGATGACGATATCGGGCTTGCCTGTTTCCGCCCGGGACCAGGCCACCTGTGTCAGGAAAATGAGGAAAACCAAGGATAATCGCATGAGCGGCTCCGGACCTGTCGCGGGGAACCGGCGCATTGTGAAGCGCCTTGTCATTCCGGTCAAACAACTGATGATTGATCCGCCAGGTTTCCGTGGCACCCGTTGGAAAACGGCGCCGGGAATGCGCGTGGTTCTTGGCGCCTTTTGGAAAACGCGCCGTGCCGTGGCTCAGTCCTTGCCCAGCTTGAGGCTGTTCAGTGCCGCCAGGAGGGCCTGGGCATCGGCAGGCCTCTTGGAGGGATCGGCCTGCAGGCACTTGCCAAGCAACTTGCCATGCTCCACGGGCAAGCCGCGGTCGAGCGCCTTGTCCACCCAGTCGAGGCCCTTGGGAGCCGGCAGGTCCCACTGGCCCATCACCATCTGGTACCAAACCACACCCAGGGCAAACACATCATCAGAGGGCACGGGCGCGTTACCCTCCAGCCGTGACGGGGAGGCGTAATGCGCCGCCCACCCACCGCGAATCTCATGCATGCGCCTGCCAACCTTCATCGCCGAGAGGTTCCTGACCTTGATGAGGTGGGCGGCCTCGACATCCGCCCATCCCGTTTCCGACAAGTGGATTTTCCAGCCGCGACCCTGACGGGCGAGCACCAGGTTCGAGGGCATCAGGCCGCCGTGGGCCTCGGGATTGTCGCGACCGTGAAGGAAGGCCAGCGACCGGGCCACTCGACGGATCCAGCGCCCCACCCGCGCCGGGTTGATTTTATCATCTCCCGGATCCCAGATTGCGGAAACGGCGGTCAGGGGAACCGCCCGCTCGTAGGCCCATGCGATGTGGGCCTGCGAATCGTCCTGGCCGTGGCTGAGAAGCCGCTGGATGGCCGGATGTCCGAGGCGCCTGAAACGGTTGATCCGCTCGGCGAGGGTGGCGAACTCCTCGCGGGCCTTCCTGTTCCGAATGATCGCCAGGGAAACGACTTCCCCCTTGTTGATCATGGTCGCCTTCCAGTACTCGGTCGTGGCCGTGGCGAAGCGGAACCGCTTGAGGCGGTAGCCACCGGTTTCCTGTCCCGGTTCGTTGCCCGGTTGCCTCAAGGGCAGAAGGTCGAGCAGTTGGGCCGGTTCTTCCTGGGTCATCGGCTTTGAGGCTTTCCGGCCCAGGGGCGAACCGAGGGAGGCGGCCCTGTGCCTGGCCTGGCTCATGACATGGCAAAGGTAACCGGCAAGCGCCTGCTTTTCATTCTTGTCGGGAAGCCATGTCCAGCCGCGCGCCAGGTCGCGGACGCGCGCGCGCATCAGCGCCGAGGGCATGGCCAATCCCTTGGCCAGGGCCTTGCCCCGCTCGGAAGGTTTTTGCCTCGATGCCACCCTGGCGTGGATCTGGTCGATCCCCGCCAGGATGTGCTTTTCAAGGGAGGATCGCGCCGTGAGCCCCGGCATCGCCACTTCGGCGATGCCCCGGGCCAGGTTTTCGATCCAAACCGTCCAGGGAGACATGGAAAAACTCGCGAAACGCGGGAATATCCTTATCCATCTTACCCCCTCTTTCAGGTTGCGGCGCTGCGCTTGCGACGAATTCCGCGGCGGGTGTATCGTCTTCGCCCGAGGCCGGCAGGGAGAGTCGTCATGAAGATCAGGTCGATGGCGGGATGGACCCTGGCGGTCGGCTTGGTTGCCGGGGGGTGCCTGTTCTTCCTGGGGATCGATCGCGCCGTGGCCTGGTGGCGCGTGCGACAACTGTTGGCCGCGGATCCCCAGTCCCGCGCCATTGTGATGGATGAACTGGCGCGACATCCGTCGGCATCGTGCCGGCAGTTGGCCGAGATCCTTGTCGAGGAAAACGACCCGGAGCGGGCGGCCATTTTGGGAGAAGCCTTGTCGCAAGTGGGCCGCGAAGGCGGTGCCGCCGCCGACGCCGCCATGGCCCAGGTGATTGAACAGTTGGTGCAAGGCCACAGGGCATGCCCTCCCGCGGGCCGGGAACAGGCGGCCTTGTGGGCCGCCTCCATGCTCGAGCGGACGCCGGATGACTCGCGTCCGACACCCGAGTTCATGGCGGGAGCGAACAGGCTGGTCGAGATGGGCAGGGTGAACCCAGAGGCGGGCCCTCGCGCCGCGACCATTCGCCTGGCAACCTCCCTGGCCAAGGTCGGCCTCACCAACGAGAATCTGCCGCGGTTCCGCGAACTGGCCCGATCGGGTATCGCCGATGCCGATCCGAAGGTCCAGTTGGCGGCCATTCCGCTGGCCGCCATGGGGCCGCTGTCCATGCTCGAGGAATTGGCCCATTGCCTGGGAAGCCATTCGGCCGAGGTGAGGCGGGGGGCCTTGTTGGTGCTGGGCCCCAATCCCGAGGTTCTCAACGAGGATGCCCTGCTGCCTTTGCTTCATGACCCCGACCAGCAGAATGCCGCCCTGGCCCGATCGGCCCTTGTGGCCCGGGGACTCAATGACGACCAGATCCGCCTCGGCCGGCTGATCGCCGATCCCAACCCGGTCCATCGGCTGGAAGTGATCGACCACCTCGACGGACCCGCGCAGGTGGATGTGGGAATGTGGCTCAAGCGCCTCAGCCACGACACCTCGCCGGCGGTGAGGTCGGCCGCGGCGCGCGCGATGGCCCAGGCGGGCGGAACAGATTTCAACGAGCGACTATCGCAAATGGCCGAAGGCGACCCCAGCCCCACCGTCAGCAGGTTGGCCAGGCATTTCATGCAAGGGTCGATTCGCTAGGCGCCCCCGCCGGCATTCCGCCATAGGAGCGGCACAAATGATTAATTTTTCTTCATATTCATATATTTAGCCTTCCCATTTTCTCTAGAATACAAAACTTCACCAACCCATTCCCTTGAGTGACACACCCATGGGCCGATCCATTGTTCACGCCGTTGCGCTCTGGTTACGCAGGATGAGTCCTGCCGCACTTCTGTTTGCCCCGGTTCTGCTGGCGCAAAACAACGATGAAAAAGTGAAGGAAAAGGCGGCGCCCAGCAAGATCATCCAAGTCACCGTCTACCCCGACACCGCGCTCGTCACCCGCGAGGTGACATTGCCTCCCGAGAAGGGGTTTTATGAGTTGGTGGTCACTCCGCTGCCGCCGACGGTGGTCGCCGATTCACTTTATGGCGAGGGAAGCGATGGCATTCGCGTGCTGGCCACCCGATACCGCAGCAGGGCCGTCGAGTCGGACACCCGCAAGGAGGTCCGCGACCTGAACGACCAGGAGGAAAAGATCCTGCTGGAAAACCTCCGACTGGCCTCGGAGGCGAAGACAATCGAGTCCAACACCTCCTTCCTGACGAAGATGGAGGCCTTCGTCTCCGCCAGCACCACCCATGCGACGGAGAAGGGAAAGCTGGATTCCAAGGAGATCACCAAGCTGACCGAATATGTGATGGACCTCAGGCGCGCGCAGAACAAGCAATCCCACGAGAACACCGTGCAGCAGCAGGAGAACGCCAAAAGGCTCGCCTTCCTGAAGCTGAAGAAATCGGAGATCGCCACGGGATCCAATCGCACCGAAAGGGACGCGGTGCTGGTGGTGGAGCGCACCGAGGCGGGCAAGGGCAACGCCCGGCTGAGCTACCTCGTTGATGCCGCCTCATGGAAACCGCAGTACCGCCTGCGTTCCGGCACCGAGGCGAAGGCCACGACCAAGATGGAATACCTCGCCGCGATCAGCCAACAGACCGGCGAGGACTGGAAGGGTGTCAAGCTGGTCCTTTCCAACGCGCAACCGATGCTGAACGCCGCTCCCCCCGACCTGAAGGCCCTGGCCGTGGCCGTGACCTCGGTTCCCGCGGTGCCCAATCCGCCCGGCATGGCCGGCCCTGGCGGGCGGGGCAACGCCGGCATGGGCCAGGCAATCCCCGTCCCCGGCGGCCAAAATGCCCAATCGCTTTCGGGCGCCAACGCCATGCTTAACCGCGACAACCTGAAGAAGGCCTTGGAGGGACGCGCGGAACAACTGGAAGTCGCCAACCCGGTCGGGGCCCAGTCGATCGATGAGCTGGAGCAAGGCGCGCGGGCCTTGCGTTTCAAGGCCCAGAACGACTTCAACAAGAACAGCCTCGACACGGGAAACACATCGATCTGGAACTATGCCGGAGCCCTCGACCAGGCCCGGGAACTCATTCTTTCCAGCGATGAAAAGTCGCAGGGAAAACCGATCGCCACCTCCGGCGACGGGCCGACCATCACCTACAGGCTTGATGGTGAAACCACCATCTCCTCCCGCAACGATGAGCAGGTGCTCGAGGTCGCGCGCTTCGACTTGCCGTCGGAAATCTACTACAAGGCCCTTCCCGTGCTGACTCCGAATGTCTACCGACAGGCCAGCATGGTCAATTCCAGCAACTTCGTCCTGCTCCCCGGCGTGGCCACCATGTACCATCGCGGCGACTTTGTCGGCCGCATGAGGTTTCCGCTGGTCGCCGTGGGGCAAACATTTGTCGCCGGCTTCGGCGCCGAACCCCAGATCCAGATCCAGCGCAACCTGATGGACAAGTCCAAGGCGACCCAGGGGGGTAACCAGGTGCTCAAATACGACTACAGGATCCTCGTCTCGAGCTACCTCAAGGAAAAGGCCCGGCTTCAGGTATGGGACCGGCTTCCGCTCGCCGAGGGCGAAACCGTCAGCGTCACACTCGGCAAGTCGTCACCCGAATTGTCGAGGGACGCCCTGTACCTCCGCGAGGACCGGCCGAAGAACCTGCTTCGCTGGGACCTGGAACTGGAACCGGGCCAATACGGGGAAAAGGCGCTCAAGGTCGATTACGAATTCAAGATGGAGCTGGACAAGAAAATGACGATCGGCAGCTTCAGCAGCCGCTGACGCCCTGTTCCGAATCTGCCAACCCGGCGGCGCGCGAAGCGGCGCCGCCGGAGGCCGTCACAGCGCGCCCATTCCGAAGAAGACATTCTTCTTGAGGAACCAGTACAGCCACGACGACTCCGGGATTTCCCGGCCAGGCAGGTGCTGGCTGTGCCTGGGCTTGATGGAGTTCAGCTCGCCGAAGGCGTCGCGCGTGGAGTAGTCGCGCGCGCCATGCCCCTTGATCCAGTCGTGCAGTTCCTGCGGCTTCTCGAGGATGACGCAGCCCTTGGTGCGGCATGAGACGAAGTCCTTGAACTCCCGCAGGTACCGGCTCCTGGAGATGGTTTTCACCAGGTCGCCGCCATTGTCGCGCACCGTGTCGGTGGCGAAGGAAAGCGGCGGGCAGATCTCGATGCTGCCGCGCGGGCCGATGTGGAACCCCATGCCCATGGCCGCGGGACAGAACGCCTCGCCCTCGGCCGTCCAGTAGGTGTCGATGATGATGATCGGGTGCTTGTGCCGGAGCGCCACCATGCGCCTGCGGGCCTCCACCAGGTCGTCCTGGCTCAGGCAGTATTCCGGATGGGGCTCCTCGCCAACCGGCCGGTAGAAGTAATACCAGATATACATGCAGCCCCGGCGGATCATGTCCTCGAGGTAGGAGTCGCAGAGCACCTCGTTCAGGTTCTGCTTGGTGATGGTGCAGGCGGTGCCGAAGATCACGCCTCGCTTCTTGAGCCGGGCCATGCCCTCGAGCGCCGACTCATGCACGCCGTCGCCCCGGCGCTGGTCGTTGTTGGCCTGGAGTCCATCGATGGAGATGAGCGGCGTGACATTGCCGGCCTCGGCGACGCGGTCGGCGTTCCTCTCCGTGAACAGCATGCCGTTGGTGATGGCCTGGAAGTAGCAGTCGCCGTGCCTCTTGAAGATGTCCCAGATTCCCTTGTGCATGAACGGCTCGCCGCCCAGCAGGGTGTAGTAGTGGGCGCTGCGGCGCTTGCCCGACCGGATGATGTTGTCGAGGTCGCCGGGGGGAAGGTGGAACGCCTCGCCCTCCTTCTCGACCCAGCAGCCATGGCAGCGCAAGTTGCAGGTGTTGGTGAGCGCCACGAACATGAACGGTGGATAGATCTCCTTGCGCGCCAGCCGCGCCTGGTAGGAACGCACCGCGAGCATGCCCTTGTAGACCCAGAGGTGCGCGGCCTTGGCGGCGAGGCGGGGTGACAATTCCGTCGCGGCGCGGTAGGCGAGCTTGGCGAGCATGGGCGGATGCCCTCCTTCAAATATCGAGCTTGTCCAGGGCATCGACGAGCCCGTCGAGCTCGTCGGGGGGAGTGGTGGCGCGCGCGGCCCTCCGGGGCGCCATGCCCACGGTCGGCCCCACGGCCTGCCTGCCGTCCTTCTCCAGTTCGCGGTCGCGCTCGGCGGCCGCCGTGGCCATCGGGTCGCCGCCGCCGAACAGCTTCGACAAGTCGATCTTGAGGCCGCTGACGGCGCCGACGGGAGCCCCGGCGATCGCGGGAGTCTTGTACTCGGGAAACATGATCGCCTGCTCCGGGCAGACCCGGCTGCAAGCCGGGCAGCCCTTCTTGCAGTTGTCCTGGCTCTCGACGACGATCCGTTCCGCGCCATCGACCCCGTAGACGCCGAACAGGCAGAAGTCGAGGCACTGCATGCAGTTGGTGCACCGGCTGTAGTCGATCACCGGATACCAGCGCCTGGCGGCGGGAGGCGCCGCGAGCGCCGCGGGGTCGGGAAGCGGCGCGGGCTTGGGCAGGCCGAGTTCCACCAGCGCCGCGGGCCGCGAGGCCCTCGCGGCCTCCTGGCGGGCCTTCGCTTCCCCGATGATCCGCCTGACCTCCTCCACATAAGCCTCGTGCCCGGGCTTGGCCCTCAGGTCGAGCAGCGTGATCTGCCGGTCGGGAATGGTTCCGGTCGCGCCGATGGGCGACATCTTTTCGGGTTTTTCGTCGCCCTCGTCGGATTCCCCGTCATCCTCGGCCACCGGATGCATGGGGCTTGAGCCCTCCCGGCCCTTGACGCCCATGCGGTCGAGAAGCCAGAAGCCCGCCCTCGGATAGAACCATCCGATGACGATCATGTCGCCGGGCACGGATTCCAGGAAAAGCCTGCCCGTGTGGCCCGGTTCCATGTCGTACAGGTGCGGAACGATCGACAGTTCCACGCCCGGTTCCATGAGCAGCGCCGCGGCAAGGCTCTCCTCGAGCCCCCTGCGCACCGGATTCTTCCCCTGCGCCTGCGAAATCACCACGGTCACGCGGTTCCGGCTCATGCGTCCTCGTCCTCCGAAGGCTCGTCCACGATGCGGTTCATGCCGCCCTTGATCATCCTCTGGGTGTTTTCCCAGTTGGCGTGGAGGTGTTCGAGGTAGGCCGCGGCGCCGACGAAGTGCGCCGGTTCCGCGTCGCCGGCGATCTCGTACAGCCAGCCGTCGCCATACCCGTCGGCGTTCACGATGGCGGGGTCGGCCAGGGCCCGGTCGTTGAACCGCCCGACGACGCCGTCCATCGGCGAATAGAGGTCGGACTCCGCCTTGGATGTCTCGATGTGCCCGATCTGCCCCAACTGGGCCACCCGCATCCCGGCCGAAAGAGACCAATCGAGGAAGTAAATATCCTTCATGAGCGCCAAGGCGTAGCTGGTGAATCCGAAGCGCCAGGCGCCGGCATGTCCCGCCGGGGCGCACCACAGGTGGTTCGCGGGGGCGTAGAGCAGGCCGCCGGGCAACACGGCCCGGTGCTTGCCGATCTCGAACACCTTGTCATCGCCCATCGCCCGGAACCATCATCCTTTCGACCAATCAGGTGTAGCGCTTGTAGTTGCGGTGCTCCGGTTCGAAGAACCGCGGGAGCATCCGGTCGACCTGGATCAGTCCTGGCCGGGAGAGGACGAGGCCCGGCGCCTGGCGGTTGGCCATGCCCATGGCCACCAGGTCGTCGACCTGCGCGGAAAACTCGGCCACGGGGTCGCGTCCATGGCGGGCGAGGAAGTCGGCGGAGTCCCAGTACCCCTTCTTCAACAGGAGGATCGCCTCGCGGACGAAGCGCTCCCGCGGCGACAAAGGATAGGCGCGGGCCCACGGCACCTCGCCCTTGTCGACGGCCCCCAGGTAGGCCTCCCATGTGTCGAGGTTCTGCACATGCGCGCCGCCGACATGGCCGAAGCTGGCCACGCCGGTTCCGAACATGTCGGCGCCCCGCCACAGGCTGTCGCGGTAAACGAACCGGGTCGAGGCGTTCTTCACCGCCGTGGTGGCGCTCGTCACCGTGTATCCGGCCTTTTCCAGCTCCTTGTAGGCGTAATCCACCCAGGCTCGCTTGGTGGGCCAGTCGGCCACGGCCCCCGCGGGCTCGTCGTTGCCGATGACGCGAAGTTCCTTCGAGAACACCGTGTTGTAGGGAAGTTCCATCTGGTAGATCGTCACGCAGTCGGGGGCCAGTTCCAGCGTTTTGGCGACGCAGTCGCGCCAGTTGTCCCAGCTTTCGTCCAGCATTCCGGCGATGAGGTCGATGTTCACCTGCGGGAAACCCAGTTCCCGGATCCAGCCATAGGCCCGGAAAATCTCCTCGGAAAGGTGGGCCCGCCCGTTGCTCTTGAGAAGCGCCTCGCTGAAGTTCTCCACGCCGAGGCTCACGCGCGTGACCCCCGAGGCGCGAAGAGCCTCGAGCTTGTGCCGCTGCAGGGTGCCCGGCTCGCACTCGAAGGTGATTTCCGCCGCGCTTGACCACGGCACATGGGCTTTCACCCGGGCGAAAAGCCTTTCAAGCTGCGCCGCGCTCAGGTACGAGGGAGTGCCTCCGCCGAAGTAAACGAACTCCACGCCGCGGTTTCTCGCCATGGGAGACGCCGCCAGCAGTTCCACCTCGCGCGTCAGCGCCGCCACATAGGTCTCGATGTCGCCGGCGTTCTTGTCGGTGTAGACCCTGAAGTAGCAGAACTTGCACCGCTTCCGGCAGAAGGGGATGTGAAGGTAAAGCCCCAGGGGCTTTTCGCCGGCAACAGGCCTTTCCAGCGCCTCGCGCGCCGCGCCCAGATGGTCGGGCTTCCAGTACGAAAAAGGGGGATAGTTGGCGACGAAATAGTTTCCCAGGCCCGTCCGTTCCTGACGCGCGTCTTCGTCGAGGTTGACCGTGGCCATGAATTCGGTTCCAGGGGCATGCGGAATCCGGGGAATATGAGACCTCTCCATCCTACCGGAGAGACAGGCCCTCACAAGCCGCCAGACCCGCCCCGTGACGGGGAGGAGCCCTCCTCGTCAATGATTTTCCGGCATTCCGCGATCAGGCTGTCGGGAACCCCCATTCCGCCGATGTCGTCAACGGGCCTGCCGGGGGCCACCGCGCCACGAAGGGGCCTTGGGGTGTCGGGCCTTGGCGCCGTGGCCTGCCTGGCGGTTTGCTCAAGGATCTCCCTGGCTTGCTGTTTCATGGCCTCAAGTGGGTCGGGCGAGGGCCTTGGAACGGCCGGCCGCGAGGGGGGCGCCTTGGCGGGGACCGGTTCCGGTGGCGCGGCATGGGCCATCTCGCTCGCCTCGCGGAGCATGGCGCCAAAATCATCTTTGGGGTGAGGCCGCGGCTTCGCGGCCTTGGCGGGACGGGCGCCGCCTTGCGCCTCCTCCTGCTGGCGTTCCACATCCGGGGCCCAGAGCTTTTCCAGTTCCCGCGACCCAGGCAACGGGGATTCGGGCTTTTCGGGAACATCAACAACCCGATTCTCGCTCGCCTCAACGCCGGATTCCGTCAGGCTGGCATACCATTCGACGCATCCCGCGATGGCGCATCCCCGCCTCCTGGCCTCCACGGTGATGCCGTTGTCCCCCGAAACAATCACCAGATTGGCGGGTGCCACGGCGGTCGCGACCAGTTCCAGGATGAGATCGTCGGCGGTTTGGCTGTTGGAATACCGCGTCTCGAAGTTCCGGGAACGCACCTGCCCGCCATGGATGGATGAAACGACGGGGTTGACATGCCCGTCGAGGCACACGAGCAGATGGCCGGGGCCGCTCCAGGCACGCCCTAGTTCGGCGAGAAACTCCTCCCGGGCCACCTCGAACGCCTTCTGGGGCATGCCACGGCGAACCACGCCAAGGGCATGCAGCAGGTTGTACCCGTCGACGATGTGGTCGCGGTTTCTGTCGAGCTTGTGGTCCGCCACCCGTTGAACTCTCCCGGGCCAGCCCTATGCCAAACCAACATGAACGATCCTGGCTTCATTGTACTTTTCGACATCGACGGAACGCTGCTTTCGTCTTCCGGCGCCGGCTTGAAGGCGCTGGAGCGGGCCATGGCCGAACTTCACGGTATCCCGGGGGCGATGAACGGCATTTCGCTGGCGGGCCGCACCGACAGGTCGATCGTCCGCGACCTTGTGAAGGCCCATCGGCTTCCCGCCGGAACCGCCACGGAAGACGCCATCCTGGATTCCTATCTGGGGCACCTGCCCGAGCAGCTGACGGCGGCGGCCAAGTTGCTTCCCGGCATCAGGCCGTTGCTTGACCACCTTGCCGGCCGACCCGACATCGGGGTCGGCTTGCTCACGGGCAATATCCGTCGCGGCGCCCGCGCCAAGCTTGGCCACTTCGACATCTTCCATCATTTCGCCTTCGGCGGATTCGGCGACCATCACACCGACCGCGACGATGTGGCCCGTGAAGCCATCGGGGAACTCCGACAAAGGCATGGATCCGCCTACCCCGCCGACCGCGTGCTGGTGATCGGCGACACTCCGCTCGACATCCGCTGCGCCCGCGCCGTGGGGGCCCGCGTGCTCGCCGTGGCCACCGGCATCCACTCGGCCGGCGAACTGGCGCCCCACGCGCCCGACCACCTCATGGCCGACCTCGGCGACACGGACGCGGTTGTTTCCCTTCTTGCCTGATCCGAGATCAATCAATTATATTCAGGCAGATTCCATCCGGATCGGCCTCATGCGGAACCGTGCCGCGTCGGTGCCCGACCGGAGATGACGCGGACCGGCGCATGAATTCCGGATGGCCTTCCCACCGTTGGGCCACCGCCCTCAAACTGGCCTGCCCGCCGCTGGCCGGCCTGCCCCTTTCGCTGGTCCTGGCCGTGTCCCTCTCCGGACAGCCGGACTTCGACATTTTTCCCCTGCTGTCCTGCATCGCGGCCCTGTTGGCCTGGTGGAGGTCACGCGGGCTTGGAGAAATCCAACCGGGCAAACCCCTTGGCTCCGCCGCCATCCTCGCGGGTTTCGCGGTGCTCTTGGTCGTCACCCTCCTGGGAATCCAGCGGATGAGCCTTTTGTGGTTGCTGGCGGCCACGCTGGCGGTGGGCTGGCGCATCGGCGGCATGCCGCTGCTGCGGGCCTGGGCCCCGCCCCTCGCGTGCGTGCTTTGGGCCATTCCGCCTCCGCTGGGTTGGCATGCGTGGATCACCAGGCAGTTGCAATCGGCGGCGGTGGAGGGGTGCCACCAGGTTCTCATGGCCGGGGAACTGCTGCATGCCGTCCGTGGGTTGCTGATCGCCTTGCCCGAACACACTTTTTTTGTCTCCGAGGCCTGCAGCGGAGTCCGTTCGTTGTGCGCCATGGGAGCCTTCGCGAGCCTGTGGGCCGTTTTCATGACGAGACCGGCATGGCATGCGGGAGCGCTGGTCGCCTCGGCCATCGGATGGGTTCTGGTGGTGAACATGGCCCGTATTTTGGCCATCATCGCCGGCTTCAAGCTGGGCTGGAACCTTTCCGACGGCTGGCCGCATGCCGCCTTGGGAATGGCGGTGTTCGGCGCGGGCATCGCGCTCATCGGGGGCACCGACATCGGCCTGGCCATGCTAAGCGAATGGTGGATCGGGCGTCCAAGAACCTCGCCGCCGGCTTCCGAGGCCACCCTGTGGCCCCGGGTCCAGGCGTGGCATCCCTGGGTCGTATCAATCTCGGCGGCCATGTTCATCCTGCAATGCGCCGTTTCCACCCTTGTGGTGGCGCGCGCGGTTCCGCAATGGCGCGCCACGGCGCACCTGCCTCCCCTTGCCGGCGCTCTGGCCGGGTCGATCGCGGGTTGGAGCAAGGTTTCAGGGCCCCTCACGGTGGAATCGCCCGGAATGATGGCCTTGGGTGTGCGGTCGCAGCAGTGGGTTTACGCCCGCGAAGGCCTTGTGGCGCAGGTGGCCATGGACGACAACTTTCCAGGATGGCACCCGCTCGATGACTGCTATGTGTTTGGCGGATGGATCAGGAAGGAGACGCGGGTGCTGCCCGGCTCGCTGGGCCCCGTGGTCGCCTGCGAACTGGAGCGCGACGGGGCCAGGCACGGATTCCTTGCGTTTGGCCTCAAGGCGAATGATGGGCGCTGGATCGGCCCGCCCGAGGTTGTTGAGCGCTACTCGGTGGCCCTTGTCAACCATCTCAAGCATCTTTATCTGGGCCAGGATGTCTCCGGCACCGAAAGTCCCTCGCGGCAGGTGCAAGTGTTCGTGGACTCGACGAGGCCGCTGGATGAAGCGGGCCGGGCGACGGCCTTGGAACTGTTCGAGGCCGTGAGGGCCGCTTTCGATCCGCTCTTGTGGCCGGCGGGGGAACCATGAGCCGTTTCACGCCCATGGCTGGCCCGAACCACGCGGGACACGGATGGCTGCCGCTGCTGTTGGCGTCGCCCGCGGCCATCACCCTGCTGCTGGTGGTTGGGGCGGCCATTTACACCCAATTCGGACCGGATGAATTGTCGTTTTACCGCCGGAAGGCCCTGCGGGCCGCCCAGCGGGGAGACGGCAGGTCGCAGTCCTTCGCACTCGAATGCCTGCTGGCGCTGGAACCGGCCAATCGCGCCACCCGATGGGAACTGGCCCAGGTGTACCGCGCCACCGGCCGCGCCGGACTTTTCGCCGAAATCTCCGCCGACCTCATCACCCCGGAAAGGCCTGGCTACGCGCCGGCGCAAATCGACGCCGCCAGGCGCCTGTTGGATTCCCTCGAGAGGCAAACCCCGGACGGCTCCTCCGGGCAGGACAGGCTGCTCAGGGCCGCCATGGCGCATCTCAGGCAGGCGCTCGCCGACCAACCCAAACACCCTGAGGCCACCGAAAGGCTTGTCGACCTTCTGGAGGCCGTCGGCGAAGCGGCTGAGGCGAGGGAATTGGCCGCGACCCTGCCGGCCGCCGGGCTTACGGCTTCCATGTCCATTCGCAAGGCCTGGCTGGAGAGCGGTGGAGATGCCGCCAAGGTTCCTGATTCAGCGTTAAGCCAGGCGGCCGCCCTGGAATCGATGGCGTCCCAGCCTGACGCGCCGGGCCATGTGCGGCGGGCCCACGCGCTTGCCAGCGAACTGCGGGGAAACCTGCCCGCGGCCTTCGGAGTATGGATTGCCCAGTTGAAGCCCGACAGGCCGGAATTCCGGCAGGCCGAGGCGAGGCGGCGCCTGATGGGCCTCCATGTTCGCCGCGCCGACGAGGCCTTCAACAAGCTGCCGCGGGACTACGAGACCATGGCCGAATCGGTCAGCCGCGGGCTGGCCCTGGATCCGAACTCCCAGCCGTTGCTGGAAAGGCTCGTGATCCTTGCCAATCCCTCGGGAACACGCGCCGGTACATCCCCAGGCCAACCGGTCCGCGACAAGGCGGCGGCGCACCTGAACGACCTCCTGGCCAAGGGAACCAGTCCGGCCCTTCTGCACCTCCTGCTGGCCGGCGATTACCACCGCAACCGCCGGCAGGACATGGCAAGGCTGCACTTTGAATTGGCGCACCGCGCCGACCCCAAGGCCACCGTGGTCGCCAACAACCTGGCATGGTACCTGATCAACACGGTTCCAAGGGATCCGGAAAGGGCGCTGGCGCTGGTGAATTCAGCCCTTGAATCGGGCTTGGTCAATCCGAGCTTCCTGGAAACCCGAGGGCAGATCCGGGCGGTTCTGGGGGACGATGCCGCCGCCGTGGCCGACCTGGAAGCGGCGGGCCGGGCGCTCGGCATGAGCCGGGCCATCCATCAGGCGCTGGCCCGGTGCTACGGCCGTCTCGGGGATGCCGAGCAATCGAAAAGGCATGACGATATGGCGCGGGGCAAAACACCCTGAACCCGGACGGCTCATTCGGGTTGCTTGACCCGCATGTTGTGGAAGCGGACCTCTTTCCATGGCCAGTGGGCCTGAAGGCCGATGCCGCCCCTGTCGGGGAACTTGGGATCCACCTTCTTGACCGGATAGCGGTCGACAGTGGCCTGTCCATTCAGCCAGGATGAGACCACATTGTTCTCCACGCGGATTTCCAGGTAGTTCCATTGCCCTTGGGGATTGTCCATTTTCACGATGGGCCGGATGACCTTGCCAAGGTCCTGGATGTTTTTCTTGGCGGGTTCATAGGTGTGCAGCACTCCCCAAAGCCCCGATCCCCACTTGTGTTCCCAAATGTCGGCCTGCCATGGATGAACACCGCGGAGGTAGATTCCCGTGTTGGTATCCGACGGGTCGGAATCGGCGAACAGGAATTCGAGGCGAAGCTGATAATCGGCATAGGTTTTTTTCTTGGTCACGATGCTGGGCCCCGGGCCGCTGAACACCCAGGTTCGACCTTCCTGTTTCCAGTGCGCCTCAAGCGGGCCCCTGCCTCCGAAACCGGGATAAATCTCCCAGTCGGAGGGATTCATGATTCCGGCATAGCCGATTTCGCGTAGCCGGATGTTCCTGAATTCCATCGGCCCGCGCCGAACCCGAAAGCCGAGGTAGCCTCGCCTGGGGACATGGTCGTGGCATTCCCAGGCCGGCTTGCCATTGCACTCAAGCAGGAACTTGCCGCCGGAGGCTAGCAGCCTCCACGAGTTCCACTCGCCCACGGGTTTCTGCAATTCGGGAACCGCCTTGCGGTTGTTGCCGCCCCCGCCGATCATCCCGCGCGGTCCCGCGTTGTATTGGCCTTCGCCGCGGTCGGTTTCCTGCGGCGCCCCCTCAAGCCCCTTGGCGATGCGGATCGGGTCGGCCTGAAGGGTTCGGCCCGCGTGGGCGAAAAGGTCGGCATCGAACGAGGGGTCGACGGCCCTCCATTCGAATTGAAGTTCGAAGTCCTCATAATCCCACTGCGATGCGAGGAACGCGCGGGCATCTCCCTCGGCGACAATGATGCCGCCGTTCACTTTCCACGATCCGGGAACCGCCTTCGGCCATGCCGATTCGGCTCCAAAACGCCAGCCTGAAAAATCCTTGCCATTGAAGAGCGGAACAAACTCGCCGGGTGTTTCGGCCAGGCAAGCCACATGGGCGACGCAAGACCACAGGCAAGCCCACAACGAGGTGGCAACAAACCATCGGCGGCGCGGCATGGGAGCGGATTCCACGGGCGAAAACAGAAGGAGACCCCACCCTTGTAGCCGGTTTCAGGCCATGATCAACCGGGGGGAAGAAACTTGTCGCGCCCGAACTTGGTCAGGCTCCCAAGCCATGGAAGTGGCGAACACAGAGGACCAAGGCGCCAGCGAGAAGACCAATTCCACCCAGCACAAGCGTTCCCGGTTCGGGCACGGCCGCTGTTGAAAGCTGGAAGTTATAGCGAGGGTCATTATCTACCTCATAAGTAGTGCTACTGAACCCTGAACCACTATTGACGGAAATGGAGGATCCGTCAGCAAATGACCAACCGGTAACACTGGAATTAAGATTAACCGCATACAAATTATACAAACCTGATTGGAGAGGGTTCGCGAGTGTTGAGTTTGAAAAATCAAAAAAGTAGCCGTTACGAGTTGAACCACCGTTCCCTGC
>JAGWVO010000405.1 GCA_018970845.1 Planctomycetota bacterium | reverse complement strand
TACTCGCGGTTCTGGCACAAGGTGCTGTTCGACCGCGGACATGTCTCCACTCCCGAGCCTTTCTCAAGGCTTGTGAACCAGGGAATGATCCTCGGCGAGATGGAATACACGGCGTTCCGCAAGGACGGCGCCTGGCTTACCGCCGCGAAGGTTGAATACGACGGCAAGGCCGCCAAGGATGCCTCGGGTGCCGAGGTCGAATTGGTGAAAGTGGAGGAGGACGCCGTCGAGAAGAAGGGCGAGCATTTCGTCCTCAAGGCGGACAACGCCATCCGCATCGACGCCCGCGCCTTCAAGATGTCGAAAAGCCGGGGCAATGTGATCAACCCCGACGAGGTGGTGCGCCAGTATGGCGCCGACAGCCTGCGGCTTTATGAGATGTTCATGGGCCCGCTCGAGGCGACCAAGCCCTGGAGCATGCGGGGCGTTGAGGGTGTCTACAGGTTCCTGACCCGCGTCTGGCGGTTGGTGATTGACGACCGCAGCGAGGAGATCCGCACCAGCCCGCAGGTGACCGGCGAGGCCCCGTCGCGGGAAACGATGCGCCAGCTTCACCGCACCATCCAGCGGGTGACCGACGACCTTGATGGCATGCGCTTCAACACCGCGATCTCGGCGATGATGGAATATGTGAACCATCTCACTCCGCTGGCCACGCGGCCCAAGGCGGCGCTGGAACCGTTCATCCTGCTGCTGGCGCCTTTCGCGCCGCACCTGGCCGAGGAACTGTGGCGCGCCCTCGGGCACCCGGAAACCCTGGCTTACGAACCGTGGCCGGCCTTCGACCCCGCGATGCTTGTCGCCGAGTCGATCGAGGTTCCCGTGCAGGTGAACGGCAAGATCAGGGCGCGGTTGACCGTGGCTCCGAACATCGACGGCCCGGCGCTGGAGGCGTTGGCCCTGGCCGATGAGAAGGTGCGCGAGCACCTGGGAGGCAAGCCGCCCCGCAAGGTGGTGGTGGTTCCCGGAAAGCTGGTGAACATCGTCGCCGGCTGACCAGTCCGGTCCACTGCCCCGTAGGATGGGTTGGGCGAGGTCACCATGGAAGAAACCCTCCGGGGCACCATCGAGCGCGTCACCTTCCACAATCCCGAGAACGGGTTCTCGGTGCTGCGTGTTCTGGTGGCCGGCAAGCGCGACTTGCAGACTGTCGTTGGCCATGCCGCCGTGGCCGGCCCGGGCGAGATGCTCGAGGCGACGGGTAGTTGGGTGAACGATTCCCGCGGCCTGCAGTTCCGCGCCTCCACGCTCAAGTGCATGCCGCCACACACCCGCGAGGGAATCGAGCGTTTCCTGGCCAGCGGCCTCATCAAGGGCATCGGGCCCGAATACGCCAAGCGCATTGTCTCCGCCTTCGGCGAGCGCACCCTGCAGGTGATCGACCAAAGCCCGTCATTCCTTTCCGAGGTGAAGGGGATCGGTTCCAAGCGCCTGGCGCTCATCCGCCAAAGCTGGGTCGAGCAGCGGGCGGTGCGCGACATCATGGTGTTCCTGCAGACCCACGGCATGGGGCCGGCGCGCGCCATGCGCATCCACCGCACCTACGGTGACGACGCGGTGGCCAAGATCCGGGCCAACCCCTACAGGCTTGCGGCCGACATCTGGGGGATCGGCTTCCAGACCGCCGACGACCTGGCCGGCAAGCTGGGCATCGCTCCCGACTCGCCCGAAAGGGCGCGCGCGGCCCTCAGGCACGCCCTGCGCGAATTCTCCACCGACGGACATGTCGGCTACCCGGAGGAAGGGGTCGTGGCCCGCGTGGTGGAGATGATCGACATTCCCGAGGCGAACGCCCGCGTGGCCGTCGAGGCCGAACGGCTCGACGGCGCCGTGGTGCGCGACAGCAGGCTCAAGCCTCCCTGGCTTTATCTCAAGAGCCTTTACCTGGCCGAAACCCACCTGGCCGCCAGGCTGGCGGAGCTCGGCAAGGGAAATCCGCCCATCGGGGCCGTTTCCGATGACGCCCTCGCCGCCATTGAATCAAAGATGGGCATCGAGCTGGCACCTGAGCAAAAGGACGCGCTGCGCCTTGCCGGTTCGAGCCGCGTCATGGTGATCACCGGCGGACCCGGAGTGGGCAAGACCACCATCGTTCGCGGCATCGTCGAGCTTTACCGGCAGAAAAACCGCAGGATCGAACTCTGCGCGCCCACCGGACGGGCGGCGAAACGCCTGCAGGAAACCACCGGGATGGAGGCCCGCACGCTGCACCGGTTGCTGGAGTTCGACCCGGGCCGCGGCGCCTTCAGCCGCGACGGCGCCAACCACCTCGAGGGCGACATTTTCCTCGTGGACGAGGCGTCGATGCTCGATGTCACGCTCGCCTGGAATTTCGTCCGAGCCATTCCCGCGGGCGCGAGCCTGGTTTTGGTGGGCGACATCGACCAGTTGCCCTCGGTCGGCCCCGGAAGGGTTCTTGCGGAACTCATCACCTCCGACTGCCTGCCCGTGGCGAGGTTGAAGCGCGTGTTCCGCCAGGCGGCACGCAGCGGCATCGTGCGCGCCGCGCACGCGGTGAGGGAAGGTGAAATGCCCGAGCTTGAAGTCGCCGCCGAGGATTTCTTTTTCGTGAACTCGGACGAGCCGGCGGATGTTTCAGAAAAGCTCGAGTTGCTGGTGCGCGAACGCATCCCGAAGAAGTTCGGCCTCGATCCGATGCGCGACATCCAGGTCCTGACGCCGATGAACAAGACGGAACTGGGCGTGGCGGCGCTCAACGCCCGGCTGCAGGGCGCCCTCAACCCCGACCGGGGGCAGCCATGCGTCGAGCGGTTCGGCCAGAAATTCCGTTCGGGCGACCGCGTGCTGCAAACCCAGAATAATTACAAGAAACAGGTCTACAATGGCGACCTTGGCGTCATCACCGGAATCGATGACATGAACCGCGAGCTCGTCGTGCGGTTCGACGGCCGGGATGTGCCTTACGACTTCGGCGAACTCGACGAACTGAGCCTGGCCTATGCCCTGAGCATCCACAAGTCGCAGGGCTCCGAATACCCCGCCGTGGTGATGCCGCTGCACACCCAGCACTTCATGATGCTGCAGCGAAACCTGCTGTACACCGGCCTCACCAGGGCGCGGAAGCTGGCCGTGATCGTCGGTTCCGTGCGGGCCCTCAGGCTGGCCGTCGATCGGCAGGATACCCGTGAACGGCACACGGCCTTGGGCCGGCGGATGCGCGAGGCCCTCAACGGGGCCAAGCCCGACCTGCCCGACAGTGATCCGTTCGACCCCTGATTTTCCCCCCGGATCGCTCCGGCCGTGGGTTCCCGCCCATGTTCGGTTCCCGCGTCAGCCGCCTTTTTTCGCATTGGGCGCGGATGCCTCTGCCGATGCGGGTGAATCGGCCCGGTTCGACCCGATGACGGCCAGTCCGTAGCATCTCCAAACGG
>JAGWVO010000012.1 GCA_018970845.1 Planctomycetota bacterium | reverse complement strand
TTCGTCTACACGCTGGTGCCGGGTTCCCGGCCTTCCCTTGACGGCGACCGCTCGGATGCCCGCGCCAAGCTCGAGATCGAATACAACCAACCCGGCGAACTGACCGGCGTCGGCCCCTATTCGACTTTCACCAGCTCGCCGCTCGTGCAGTTGCTCCATCTTTCATCGGCGAAGCCCGTGGCGGTTCTCCGCCGCGTCTCCGAACCCAACTTCGTGGACAACGGCTACGAAATGGCGCTCGAATTCGACATCGAGACTCCCGAGGCGCGATTCAGGCTCGCGGCGGTCATCCACGCGGCGATGAGCAACAGCCTCGCTCCCATCAGGAAGTGGCAAGTGCGCCAGCAGGCCATCTCGAGCGCCTCGGGACGCGACCTTCCCGAGTTGCTGGGCCCGGGAAAGGCCCACATGCTGCGGGTGGACATGGCCCGGCGCGCCGCGATGGAATTCAGCGAGTCGCTGGATCCGCGCAAGCGCGATTTTCCGAGGGCCTATTCGCTCACCATCCCCGGCTCGAGGATTCCCCGAGTGAAGCCCGACGACGCCGCGATGGCCGGTTTCCTCCGTGGAATCAATGGCGCCGACGGCTCCGGATTCGTCACGGCCAAGCCACCCGTCTTTTGGGCCTCGCCCGAGGTCCGCGACGACTTCATGACCTACTTGAAGGCCGCGCTTGATCCCGACTACCTCGGGCCCGGCTTCCAATGGTTCGCCATTCCCGCCACACCCACCTTTCCGGCGATCGAGGTCGCCGAGGGCCGGGCGCGTGTCCGTTTTCCCGTCAAGCTCATGATGCTTCCCCGGTATGTGGGCGCCGCGGAACTCGAATTGAGCGCTCCGCCGGACCGCGCCGACCGTAGGGAAGCCTGGCTTGTCGAGAAACTTGTTTTGACATCGGCCAGGCTGGCGCCGCAATCACCCGAGCTGAAGAACGCCCCTCCCGATGCCATGAACGCGTTCCTGCGCAAACGCTAGGAAAAACCCGAGGGACTCGCCATGACCATCAGCCAGATCGTTCTCCTGGCGGCCTCCGTCTCCATGGGCGCGGACACCGACGCGTTCATGAACGCGCCCGGCCTTGTCGAGCTCCACATCCTGGTCGGGCCGAACGAACGCAACCAGATCAACGCCCAGCCCCGGAGCTATGTCAGGGCCCGCCTCCATGAGGGAACGCTGCCGGCCAACCAACCCCTCACCGCCAACCAGGGGCTTGAGGTCGGCTTTCACCTCAAGGGTGCCGCCGGCAGTTTCCGCGGTTTCGATGACCGGCCCGCCATCACCATCAATATGGACAAGTACACGAAGAAGCAGGCGTTTCATGGCATGGACAAATTCCACCTCAACAACTCCGTTCAGGATGGTGGATACCTGCACGAGACCATGGGGCGGTGGATTTTCCTCAAGGCCGGCCTTCCCGCCAGCCGGGCCAGGCACGCTGTCCTCAGGCTCAACGGCAGGGACCTTGGCTTGTATGTTCTTGTCGAGGGATTCGACAAGCCATGGCTCAAGCGCCAATTCGGCGACTCGAAGGGCAACCTCTACGACGGCGGATTTTGCCAGGACCTTGACGGGGGCAAGAAACTTCTCGAAGGATCGGGAACCGACCAGCCCGACATCAAGAAAGTATGGGCGGCGGTGGGCGAACCCGATGCCGCCAAGCGGCTCGAGAAGCTTTCCGCCCTGGTGGATGTCGACCAATTCCTTTCGTTCGCAGCCATTGAATGTTTCCTCGCCCATTGGGACGGCTACACGAACAATGTCAACAACTACAGGCTCTACTTCGATCCCGCAAAGCAGGGACGCATGATTTTCCTCCCCACCGGCATGGACCAGTTGTGGGGCGACCCGAACTACTCGCTGTTTCCCGGCCGGGGCGGCCTGTTCACCCGCCTGCTGGAATGCCCCGGGGTGAGGGCGCGGTATGTGGCGATCCTGCGAAAGCTCCATGCCAAGGTGCATGATGTTCCCGCGTTCGACGCCCGCGTGGATGCCATGGTGGCCGCCGTGAAGCCCCGCGCCGACCTGACCAACCAGGGCAAGGATCTCAAGAGGCGGTTCGCCGAGCGAGCCAACCGTGTGGGGCAGTTGCTGGCGGCCATTCCGGAGACGCCGATGTTCGCCCAGGGGGCTCCGTGGAAGGTGACGGGCTTCGAGGGGAAGGTGGAGCAAGGCGCGCTCAAGGTCGATGCCGCGCCCGCGGGCAAGCCCGTCGCCTACAAGTTCTTCGGTGGTGCCGGCGTGGCCAGTTTCCGCCGCGCCGTCCAGTTGGATCCCGGCACCTACCGGCTTGAGGCCAACGCCAAGGTGAACGGCGTGGTCGGCAACCAGGAGCCTTACACGGGCGCCGGCATCAGGATCTCGGGCGGAAACCGCGCCAACTCACTGGTCGGCACCGCCGGACCGACCAAGCTCACCCACGAGTTCACCGTCGGGGCGCCTTCCCAGGTGATCCTGGTTTTGGAACTCCGCTGCCAGAAGGGCGAGGCGGAGTTCGATCCCGCCAGCGTCTCGCTGTTCAAGGTGAAATAACCCGGCCCCGGGGAAGCGTTGGATGCGCGTGATTGTCGCTGGCGCCACGGGATGGACCGACGAGACGGCCATACGCCGCGAGTTGGAGAAACTTCCTCCCGGAACGATCGTGGTTCATGGCGATTCTCCGGGTGCCGATGCCTTGGCCGGCAAGGTGGCTCGCCTACTCGGGCTTGTCGTTGAACCGATGTCGAAGAACGCCGCGGACAGGGCCAGGCATGGCCGCGTCGCTTGGAAAGGGCTCAACGAGCGCATGCTGGCCACCGGAGTCTCCCGTATCCTTGCTTTTCATCGGGACATTCGCTCCAGCAAGGGGACCAGTCACCTGATCGAACTGGCGATGGAATTGGGAATTGAGGTGACCCTTTTTAACGGATGAAGAAATGGCGTACATTTGTTTGCGGGGATTGTCCGGTGACTAGCATTCACAAAATGCCCGCATGGGCTTTGATCGCAGGTTGATTGGTTTCGGTTTTCATCGAGGCAGTATTTTCGCAAAATATGGTTAAGGCGGTTAATGCTGAGGGGTTTGCGGTTAACGTTTGCCAACGCGGAAGATCGAGCGGGACTGGGATTTGCCTGAATCAGGGCTTGGATGGTTCCAATCGGAATGGAACAGGTCTCATCTTGGTGGTTGTGCCTTGCCCCGGCACCGTTTCCACAACGGTCACCAGTTGGGCCTTGGCTTTTTCGATGGTCTTGGTCGCCATCGCCGCCGCGACCAGTTCGACCCGAATGGAGCGGCCATGCTCGTCAGGTTTCTCCATTCGGGAAACCTTTTTGACTTCCAGGTCGGCGGCCATGGTTTGGCTCATGTAAAGAGTGCGTTTCCCAACCCCGGCTTTCCCCGTGACCATCTTCAGATCGATTTTGTCGCCAGCCTTCAGGTTTTCGGGGATGTGTTCAGGCATCAAAAATAGTTCGATCACATTGAGTGCCGGCGCTTCGTGGGCTAGGGCAAGCGATGCGGTTGTCGCAAGAACATAAGCCAAGGCGTTTGTCGCGATCATTTTGATCATGGCATATCACCCTCACCCGGGATCTGTTTCGGAATCATCCTCTTCCGCAGTTTCCCGTTTGCCGGATCCCGGAAGGCGGTACTTTTCCCCGAGCCATCTGCCGAGGTCGATGACCTTGCAACGGGGAGAACAGAACGGAAGGGAAGGCCACTCGGCGGCGGGCCCCGGCATTTCGGAGTGGCAAACGGGGCATTTGAGTCCCGGCCGGGGCGCGTTCGGCATCAGTCCTTGCTTCCCTTCTTGGGCGAAGCCGGTTTTGTTTCGGCCGGCTTGGGCGTTTCCGGCTTCGATTCGGCGGGGGGAGTCGCGTCGGCCTTGGCCGCCGACTTGTAGCCTTCGCTGCGATAGTCGGTCTCGTAAAAGCCGGATCCCTTGAACAGGATCGCCGCGCCGGTTCCGAACTGCCTCTGCAATTTTTTCTTCTTGCACTTCGGGCAAGTCGTGAGCGGCTTTTCGCTGAAAGTCTGGAACTGCTCCATCTGGTGCCCGCAGGCGGCGCAGACATACTCGTAGGTGGGCATGGCTCACTCCTGGGCCGCGGCGACAGGCGGCGCGACGGCCACGGCGACCGACGCCGGCCTCAACACCCTGTCATGGTGCATGTATCCCGGTTCCAACACTTCGAGAACGGTCATCGGAGGGTGCTCCGCCGTCGGAATCTGGGTGACGGCGGCATGCTTGGCGGCGTCGTAAGGCTGGTGCCTCGCCTCCATCCGAACGATGCCGTGGCGCTTGAGCTGGTCGAGCATTTGTTGGATCACCATCTGGATTCCGGTGGCCAAGGGGCCCGAATCGCCTGATTTTCTGGCGGATTCCAAGGCGCGGTCGAGGTTGTCGATGGCGGGAAGCAGGTCAAGGGCCAGGGGGCCTTGGGCGAACTTGCGTTCGGCGGCCAATTCGCGCTGCTGCCGCTTCTGGTAATTCTCGAATTCCGCCCTGACACCCTTCACCATGTCGCGGAACTCGTCGCGTTGCCTGATGAGTTCCGCCACGTCCGGCGCGGGTTCAGCGCCTGCTGGAGCCTGCTGGTTTTCAGGGTTTTCCATCATTTTCCTCCCGAAGCCGGTTGCTCAGCCTGCCGGGCCCCCTCATGGCCCGATCCCGTGAAGAACTCCTTGATCCGGTCAAGGACCGATTTTCGCTGGGGCGAAACATCCTTGTCCTCGATGGCCGCCAGTTCCCGGAAGAGCTCCTCTTGCCGGGCCGTCAGGTTGCGCGGCGTTTCCACGCGGACATGGACGACCAGGTCGCCGGGACGCTTGGATTGCAGGTTCGGCATCCCCTTGCCCGGAAGGCGGATCTCCTCGCCCGTTTGCTGGCCCCG
The DNA here is from genome assembly GCA_018970845.1 of Planctomycetota bacterium. GTDB lineage: Bacteria > Planctomycetota > Planctomycetia > Gemmatales > Gemmataceae > REEB421. The sequence goes on along the minus strand of JAGWVO010000012.1, from coordinate 15,613 downwards.
CTCAAGGCGAATGGGGGTGGGGCCATTGAGAAGGGTCGGAACCTGGATCTCGCCGCCGAGGGCCGCCTGGCTGAAGGTGACGGGCATCTCGCAGTGCAGGTCGGAACCGTCCCGCTGGAAAAACGGATGGGGCAGGACCTGGTAGAACACATACAGGTCGCCGGTTTCCCCGCCGGGGCCGGCCTCGCCATAACCGGCGATCCGCCCGCGCATGCCATCCTCGATTCCCGCGGGGAACCTCACCTCGATATCCTGCTTCACATCCACGCGTCCGGATCCCCGGCAGTTGCGGCACGGGTCGGGAATGGTTTCACCGCGTCCGCCGCAGGCATGGCACGGCCTCTGGATCCGGAAGAATCCCTGGCCCTGCAGGATGACGCCCTGTCCGTTGCAGGTGCGGCATTTGGCGACGCGGGTGCCAGGGGCGGCGCCCGTGCCCGAGCAGGTTCCGCAGGCTTCCTTCCGGTTGACCGCGATGGTTTTGCTGCCGCCCCGGGCGGCCTCGGACAAGTCGAGGGCCATGTCGAGCCGGAGGTCGCGCCCCCCTTGCCTGCGGTTGCCGCCGCCCCCAAAAAACGACCCGAAAAGGTCGCCGAAGGCGTTCATCATGTCCTCGGCACCGGCTGAGGCCGAGCCACCGCCCATGCCTTCTGAGAGGCCTGCGTGTCCGTATCGATCGTACCGGCGGCGCTTGTCGGGATCCCTCAGGATTTCGAAGGCTTCCTGCACCTCGCGGAACTTGACTGCGACGGCCTCGTCGCCCGGATTGCGGTCGGGATGATATTCGAGGGCCAGCTTGCGGTAGGAGGCCTTGATCGCGGTGTCATCCGCGTTCTTGGCGACATTCAAGACTTCGTAAAAGCACCGTTTGGCTGGCATGAACGGCACCCTGCTCCTTGCTTGGGCGCGCCCGTACATGGAAAGACCCCGGAACCGGGCGGGGTTCCGGGGTCGGGAACCCGAATCAGCGGACGGCGCCGACGACCTTGCTCGCCGGTTCCTCGTCGTCGATCTTGGTCACCATCACCTCGGTGGTGAGCATGAGGCCCGCGATGCTGGCCGCGTTGGTCAGCGCCGAGCGCGTCACGCGCGCGGGATCGAGCACGCCGGCGTCGATCAGGTCCTCATATTCCTTGGCGGCGGCATTGTAGCCGATGTTGGGGTTCTTCTCCCCGCGCAGCCTGACTTCATCGACAACCACAGGTCCGTCGAGGCCCGAGTTCTCGGCAAGGGTCAGGATCGGCTTGGTGAGGGCCCGGGCCACGATTTCAGCGCCAATGCGCTCGTCGCCCTTGAGCTTCTCGGCGACGGACTCGGCGGCGTCAACCGAGCGGAGCAGGGCCACACCGCCTCCGGGAACCACGCCGTCGGCGACGGCGGCCCGGGTCGCGTGGAGGGCGTCCTCGACGCGGCCCTTGGTTTGCTTCATCTCGGCTTCCGTCGTCCCGCCGACCCGGATGATGGCCACGCCGCCGGTAAGCTTGGCGAGGCGCTCGGAAAACTTCTCCTTGTCGTATTCGCTTTCGGTTTGTTCCATCTGCTTGCGGATCTGGTCGATCCGCTTTTCGATGCGGGCCTTGTGGGAACCCTCGAGCTTGGAGTTCACGATCGTCGTGTTCTCCTTTTCGACGGTGACCTTCTCGGCGGAACCGAGGTGCTCGATCTTCACGTTCTCGAGCTTCATTCCGAGGTCTTCGCTGATGAAGGTGCCGCCCGTCAGCACGGCGATGTCGCCGAGGATGGCCTTGCGGCGGTCGCCGAAGCCGGGGGCCTTCACGGCGCATACCTTGAGCACGCCCTTGAGCTTGTTGATCACCAAGGCGGCGAGGCAGTCACCCTCGACATCCTCGGCAATGATCAGCAGGGGGCGCCGTGTTCCGGCGATCTGCTCAAGCAAGGGAAGAAGTTCGCGCACGTTCGACAACTTCTTCTCATGGATCAGGATGAGAGGATTCTCAAGCTCGGCGGTCATTTCCGGCGAGGTGATGAAATAGGGGCTGATGTAGCCCTTGTCGAACTGCATTCCTTCAACGAAATCCAGGGTGGTTTCGGAAGTCTTGCCTTCCTCGACGGTGATGACTCCGTCCTTGCCCACGCGCTCGAAGGCGTCGGCCATCTTGTCGCCGATGAACTTGTCGTTGTTGGCGCTGATCGCGGCAACTTGGGCGATCTCCTTTTTGGACGACAGCTTGACAGCGATCTTCTCGACATGCGCAAGCACGGAATCGACGGCCTTGTCGATTCCCCGCTTGACCGCCATCGGGTTGGCGCCCGCGGCGATGTTGCGGAGGCCTTCCTGGTAAATGGCCAGCGCAAGAATGGTGGCCGTGGTGGTTCCGTCGCCGGCCACGTCGCTCGTCTTTTGGGCCACGGCGTTGACCAACTTGGCGCCCATGTTCTCGAACGGGTCGGGAAGGTCGATTTCCTTGGAGACCGTCACGCCGTCCTTGGTGACCGTGGGGCCGCCAAAGCTCTTGTCAAGGATCACATTGCGGCCTGTGGGCCCAAGGGTCAACCCGACGGCGCGGGCCAGTTTTTCGGCCCCGGCGAGCAGTTTCTTCCGTGCGTCCTCATCGTACATCAGTTGCTTGGCCATGGAATTAACTCCTTTATGCGGTGTTGGTGTTCCGGAAAATTCACTTGGTCAGGCGGGCGAGAATGTCGCCTTCGCGGAGGATCTTGACCTCGTTGTCACCGACCTTGACATCGTTGCCGCTGTAACGGCCGTAAACCACGACATCGCCAACAGCGACAGTCAGGGGAATCAACTCGCCGGAATCGGTCCGCTTGCCCGGGCCGACGGCGAGAACCTTGCCGCGCTGGGGCTTCTCCTTGGCCGCTTCGGGAATGAAGATGCCGCCCGAGGTCTTTTCCTCGGCTTCGAGTGGCGAAACCACCACGCGGTCCTCGAGGGGGCGGATCGAAACGCTGTCCTTGTCCTTAGCCATGGTCCAATCTCCTCAATGTAATCCTTGGATGTCCTGAATGAATTGTTGGTGCTGGTGATTTTGGTGGGATTTACATCATCCCGCCCATGCCTCCCATCCCGCCCATGCCTCCCATTCCACCCATGCCGCCGCCGCCATGATCGTGGTCGTGGTGATGGTGGTCTCCGCCTGGTTTCTTCTTTTCCGGAATGTCCGCGATGATCGACTCGGTGGTGAGCAGCAGCGAGGCCACCGAAGAGGCGTTTTCAAGGGCGCTTCGGGTGACCTTGACAGGGTCGATCACGCCGGCGGCGCGAAGGTCGTGATACTTGCCCGTGTCGGCGTCGAAGCCGATGGTCTTTTCCTTGTGCCTGAGGATGTTGTTGACGACAACCGACCCGTCAAGGCCGGCGTTTTCCGCGATCATCCTGCAGGGCATCTCCAGCACCTTGTGGAGGAGGCGCGCCGCGGGAGCCTCGGCTTCTGGGAATTCGGTCTTGTCGAGAACCTTGCGGGCATGCAAAAGGGCCACGCCACCGCCGGGAACAATGCCCTCGGCGATCGCCGCGCGGGTCGCGTGCAGCGCGTCCTCGTAAAGCGCCTTGCGTTCCTTCATTTCGGTTTCCGTGGCGGCGCCGACCTTCACTTGGGCCACGCCTCCGGCCAGCTTGGCCAACCTCTCCTGAAGCTTTTCGCGGTCGTAATCGCTGTCGGTCTTGCCGATCTCCTTGCGGATGAGTTCGCAGCGGCCTTCAATGGCCTTTTTCTCACCGGCGCCCTCGGTCACCGTGGTGTTTTCCGAGTCGATCTTGACCTTCTTGGCGCGACCCAACTGGGCGAGCTTGATATTGGACAGGTTGATGCCAAGATCCTTGAAGATCGCCTGGCCCTTCGTGAGGACAGCCAAGTCCTCGAGCATGGCCTTGCGGCGATCGCCGTAGCCGGGAGCCTTGACGGCGCAAACCGACACCACTCCCTTGAGCTTGTTGAGGACAAGCGTGGCCAGAGCCTCGCCCTCGATATCCTCGGCGATGATCAGGAGCGGGGCCTTGGCCTTGCTGATCTGTTCGAGCAGCGGCACAAGGTCCTTGGCGTTGGAAATCTTTTCCTCGTGGATGAGAATGTAGGGGTTCTCAAGCTCGCAGATGACTTCCTTTTCATTCGTCACGAAATTCGGGGAGATGTAGCCCCGGTCGAACTGCATGCCCTGGACAACCACGACCTCCGTGTCGGCCGTCTTGCCTTCCTCGATCGTGATGACGCCATTGCTCGCGCCGACGCGATCCATGGCCTCGGCCAGCTTCTTGCCAATTTCGCGGTTGTTGTTCGAGGCGATGGTCGCGACCTCGGCGATCACGGACTTGTCCTTCGAGTCGATTTTCTCGGCGAGCTTGTGAAGCGACTCGACAACCTTGGACACGCCCTTGTGGATGCCCCTGGAAAGGGCCATCGGATCATGACCGGCCGCGATTAGCTTGAGGCCTTCGCGGAAAATCGCCTCGGCCAGAACCGTGGCCGTCGTTGTTCCGTCACCCGCCACATCGCTTGTCTTGCTGGCGGCTTCCTTGATGAGCTGGGCGCCCATGTTTTCGTAAGGATCCTGCAGTTCGATGTCCTCGGCGACGGAAACGCCGTCCTTGGTGACATTGGGGCTTCCCCAACCCTTGTCGAGAATCGCATTGCGGCCGCGGGGGCCGAGCGTCGCGCGAACGGCACGTGCCAGCTTGCTGGCGCCGCTCAGCAACTTCTGCCTTGCGTCATCGCTGTAAACCAGTTGCTTTGCACCCATTCCTCACTCCTTCACATCTAACCCGAGCCGATAATGGCGAGAACTAGCCAAACCAATTGGTGACTCGAACAATGCAATGATTGTGCCAGTGAGAGGCCTGTTGCGGGAAAGTCAATCAAAGCCAAGGTTTGCGAAGATCAGAGCATGAATGATGTTGGCGGAGGCTGTCAGATTGGCAGGGGCCATTCGAAGGCGGGTTGGAGTTTTTGGCACCCTGAGTTTTTGGCATGGAAGGAACGGAAGGAATCACTCATCATTCTCGTCAATCACGGCGATGCCAGCATCTTCCAAGGCCGAGATGAGCGTGTCGAGTTGGGTCGGGTCGGCCTCGTTTTCAACAAGGGCCTCATGGACATCGCCGAATGTCACCGATCCGGTTGACTTTCCTTTTTCGAGAAGACTTTTCAGGGCTGCGTCTACCAGGCGCATGGCGGCCTCCTGTGCCTTGAGCGTCCGGGGAGTCGATTGAACCAATTCCATACAGTATAGGCTGTGGATGAGGTTGGCCAAGGACCCTTCCAAACGATTTCGCCCCCGTCCCCGTCTTATCCGGGAGAGACCATGAGCGTCGGTGGTGCCCAAGGTCGGTTGAGCGGCCCGCTTCCGGAGCAGGCTCCGGCACCTATTGCCGATGACTTATTGGTCGCGGCATTCGAGGGCATGCGCGATGAATTGACAAGCACCTTGGCGTTTTTCCTGCGGAACAGGGAGGACGCCATGGATATCGCGCAGGAGGCTTTCCTCAAATGTTGGAGGAATCGGGACGAATGTGGCCGGGTCAGCAACCTCAAGGCATGGATCTACCGGGTTTCGCTCAACGCGGCTCGCGACCTCAAGCGCAGCGCGTGGCGGCGCAAGTCGCGGGCAATGCCCGAGCAGGAACCACCCATGTCTGGCGCTGGCGGCGCCGACCTTGCCCAGCAGGAAGAGGAAAGGCGCAGGGTGCGTGACGCTGTCACTCTCCTGAGGACGGAGGAACGCGAGGTGTTTCTTCTGCGGCAGAACGGAGAACTCACCTACGAGGAAATCGCCGATGCGACGGGCCGTCCCGTTGGCACGGTGAAGACCCAGATGCGTTCGGCGCTGCAAAAACTCAAGGACTGGCTCGGGGAACCCGGTGAAGCCGGTCGGACGACGGAGGAGGGATCATGAACTGTGGAGATGTTCGCGGCCGGTTGGCCGAGTGGATTCATGACCTTCTGGAAGGAGCGGAGGCCGAGGCGTTCAGCGGCCACCTTTCGGGATGCCAGGCTTGCGCCAAGGCGCTCGAATCCGAACGAAGCCGGCAGGCTTCATGGAAAGCGGCGGTCAGGCAGCCGTTCCCCGACCTGTCGTTCGTGCCGCCGCCCGCCAAGGCGATCTCAACCGGCATCGTCACCCGCCGCCTGCCGAGGTCGCTCGTTTATGCCCTGGCCGCCTCCGCGATGGTCGCGGTCGGCCTTGGCGGGGCCAACCTATTCTCGGGCCTGAGGATCGGCGCAGCCGATTCCTTCGCCTCCAGCCAACGCGCCTCGCTGGAGGCCGCCCGAGCCAAGGAATCGGAAGCCCTTTCCGCCTTGCAAAACATGCGGGCCACGGGAGAGCGGGTCCGTCAGGAACTCTTCGCCAAGGCTTCGGCCGCCCCCGTCAACATTGTCGTCAACGGCCCCGCGTCGATCGTCGCGGGCGCTCCTTCGGTGTATCGGATCGAAACGCTTGGACCCGACGGGCTTCCCCGCCAGGCGAAGTTGTCGACCCGCCTGAGGCAGGCCGGGGCTGCCGAGTCGTTCGTGGCGCTGACTCCCCGGAAAACCCCGGACGGAGCCCACGAGCTTGTCGTGCCCGCTGATGCCGTGCTCGACGGGCCGGGCCAGGCGATGCTCAGGATCACCGCGGATGTGGAAGATCCGCAAACCCGCAAGGTGATCACCGTCGACGAGACGGTTCCCGTCGGCTTGCCGCCGCTTGTGACGCATCTGGCGACGGACCGCCGGCTGTATCTTCCCGGTGAAACCGTGCGATTTCGTTCGTTGACGCTCGAGCGCGCGACCCTCAAGCCGGCCGGCGAGCGCCTCGGACTTTCCTTCACACTTGTCCGTCCGGACGGCGCCGTGGTGGATCTTGGCCAGGGCGATGGCCGGCTTGTCCGCGCCGAGAACGGCCCCCTGGCCAATGGCCCGCAAGGAGTGTCCCTGACCGGCATCGGAACCGGCGAAGTGACCCTGGAGGCCGACGCGCCGGGTGGCGAGTACACCCTGCGCGTGGAAGACGCCCAAAGGCGATTCGCTCCCCGGGAAAGGAAATTCCTCGTGCAGGAATACCAGCCCCAAAGGCTGGCCAAGGAGTTGGTGTTCGGCCGGCGCAGCTATGGCCCGGGAGACACGGTCGAGGCGATGCTGAAAGGGACTTCGGCCACGGGCGAACCGCTTGCCGGAACCACGGTGGAAGTCAGCATCCGTGTTGATGACAGGCAGGTAGACGCCAAGGGCAACGATTCCGGCGCGTCGATCCCGGTGGTGCTTGACGCCGCGGGCAAGGGTGTGATCAGGGCCAGGCTTCCTGTCGAGATCCGCCGGGGCGATGTGACCCTGACGGCGATCTTCACCGACGGAGCCAACCGCGAGACGCTCGTCAAGCCCGTGCCCGTGGCCTTGAGGAATGTGGCGATCGAGTTCTTTCCCGAGGGTGGCGAACTGGTTCACGGATCGGCCAACCGTGTTTATTTCTCGGCCCGCACGCCGCTGGGCAAGCCCGCCGACATCCGCGGGCGCCTGCTGGAGGACGGCAAGGCGCTTCCCGGCGAGTTCACGACCTTCAGTGACCCGGAAAATCCTGGAACCGCGCAGGGGTTGGGCGTGATCGAGTTCACTCCCGCGGAAGGCAAGTCCTATTCGCTGGAAATCTTGTCGCCCGAGGCCGGTCGCTCGCACCCGCTTCCCAAGGCAGCCGCCGCGGGAACCGGGTTGCGCGCCGAGGGAGGGGCCAGCCATGGGGACGCCGTCGCGGCATTGATTTCGCCAGTCCGTCCGGCGCGCCACCTCGTCGGCCTTTACTGCCGGGGCAGGCTGCTCGACTCCAAGGTTCTGGAACCCGGCAAGCACCGCGCCGACCTGAAACCAGCCGACGACGCGGGCGGCGTGGGACGGGTCACCGTCTTCCGCATGGAATCCGGCGCGGAACAACCGCAACTGGTTCCCGTCGCCGAACGGCTTGTTTGGCTGCCGACCCGCGGAGCCCTTTCCGTCGGCCTCGATGTGGCCAGGGTCGGTTCGGGATCGCTGTCGCCGGGAGACCGGGCGCGCCTCTCGGTTTCGGCCAAGGATTCGTCCGGCAAGGCCAAGGCCGCCATCGCCCTGCTGTCGGTTGTCGACCTCTCGAACATCGTCCTGGCCGACGAGAAAAGCGCCCGCTCAATGCCGACCCACTTCCTCATTGGAGAGGAGGTGCGCCATGCCGCCGACCTGGAATATGCCGATTTTCTCGCCAAGTCCCATCCCCAGGCCCGAAAGGGGATCGACCTGCTGCTGGGCGTGCAAGGCTGGCGCCGTTTCGCCGAACAGGACCCCGCGAAGTTCCAAAGGCAGTTCCCCGTGGAGTCCGCCAATTACTTGATGTCGGCCGGCCAGAGGGAGCACAGGGCGGTGAGCACCGTCAAGATTTCCCTCGAGCGCGAATTGAGGCGGCACGATGACGCCCAGAGCGAGGCGCTCAAGCCCGCTTCCGCCGCGGTCGAGTCCGCCCGGGCCGAAGCGGAGAAAGCCGCTGACGCCGCCAACTCGGCTTTCCAAACCGCCGATGCCGCCCGAAGGTTTGGTTCGCTTGTCGGATTCTGGACGCGCCTGTCGGTGGTTGGCGGAGTCGTTGGCGGCATCCTTTACGGTTTGGTTCTCGCGCTTTCCCTGGTGCCCAGCGCTTTGGGACGCATCGCGATCGGCGGCCTTTCCGTTGTCGGGCTAGCGGCGTGGATGGCCAGTCACGCCGACAACCCCGCGTCCCTTGCCGATCCGATCTCCCAATTCGTTCGAAATGGAGGGAGCGACCCGCGGTTTGCCGTGGCCAAGTCGGCCATGGCTCCGGACAGGGCGCCCGCGGCGATGGACAACGAGTTGGCCCGGGCCTTGCCGATGGCCATGGCTCCGGCGGCTGGCGTGGCTGAACCCCCCGTCATGATGGGTGCCGTGATGGATGGTCGACCGGGCGGTGGCCGGGGCCGGCCCATGGCGATGCCCATGAACGCCATGCCCGAAATGGCGCAGAGGCGCCTTGGAATGGCGCAGCCCAATACCAAGGCCGCGGAGCGCGCCAAGCAAGCCGATGGAGCCCGCGCCAACGACCAGGCTCCCGAGCGGCGCGCGGCGCTCCGCAAAAACATCAAGGGTGAACGACGCCCCGGAATGGCTGACCGCGCGCCCATGGCGGGCATGCCTGCCATGGGCGGGATCGCCATGGAAAGGGATGCGCGAGAGTTGTTCGATCCAGTGCGCGTGCCTGATCGCCCCATGCTTGTCAGGGAGTATTCCCATGCCCGCGTCAGGGGCAGCGACGGGGCGAGGTCCGACTTCAGCGAGACGCTGCTGTGGCGACCGGCAACGGTTCTCGGCGAGGGCGGCGCCACCGCTGAATTCGACCTGTGCGATTCCGTGACGCGATTCCAGGCCGTCGCGATGGTCCACACGGCGGACGGGGAATTGGCCCAGGCTGTCACGACATTCGAGTCGAGGTTGCCTTTGAGCCTTTCCGTCAAGGTTCCATTCGAGGTGACCGCATCGGATGTCGTCAAGGGTGTAGTTTCCGTCGAGGGCCGGCCGGGAACCGCCACGGTGGCGCTTGACACCTCGGCGATCACGGGCGCCGTGGGCGATGGCGCCCCTTCCGCCGACCTCGCCCTCTCGCAGTCCGGCAGGGGGCGCCGGGTCTTGTCGTTGCGGCCCGGCCTGCTCGACCAGGAGATCGGTTTCGCGATCGGCGCCACGGGAGGCGGGTTCACGGATTCCGTTCGTGGCAAAATCAGGATCGTTCCCGAGGGATTCCCCGTGGAGGGGGCCCTGAGCGACCGCCTTGCGGGTGCGCTTGAGCGCACCCTGCGCCTGCCGAAGGAATGGGTTCCCGGATCATTGCGACTGGAGGTGGACGCCTACCCCTCCACCCTCGGGGAACTTGCCAAGGGACTCGACGGCATGCTTCGCGAGCCACACGGATGCTTCGAGCAGACTTCCTCGTCGAACTATCCCAACACGATGATCCTCGGGTTCATCAAGGCCAGCGGAAGATCCAATCCCGAACTGGAGGCCAAGACGCGGGAACTCCTGTCACGCGGTTACTCCCGCCTCGTTGGCTTCGAGTGCATGGATACCAAGGCGGGGCGCAAGCGCGGCTTTGAATGGTTCGGCGCCGCCGACCAGCAGCATGAGGCTCTCACGGCTTACGGGCTCATGCAGTTCTCCGACATGAAGGCCGTCGGCCTGGAAGCCGTCGATGGCGAGTTGATCACACGGACAAGGGAGTTCCTGATCTCCCGGAGGGACGGGCAGGGTGGATACATCCGCAACGCCCGGAGCCTCGACCAGTTTGGCGGCGCGCCCCAGGCGACAACCAACGCCTACATCACCTGGGCGCTTTCGGAAACGGGGCCATGCTCGGAAATCAGCGCGGAAATCAACGCGGTGAAGGACGCGGCTTCCGGTTCCGCCGACATGTACCTGAAGGCATTGGCCGCTTGCTGCCTGGCCAACGCCGGACGCCAGGAGGAGGCCGAGGCGATGGCAAAGTCGATTGCCGAGGCCCAAAACGCGGAGGGCATGGTTGCCGGTGGCAAGGCTTCGGTGACCCGATCCATGGGCCAATCGCTTGACATCGAAACGACGGCGCTTTCGGCCATCGCCCTGATGAAGTTGCCCAACCGGGGCCCGCTGGCCGTGGCGGCCCGCAAGGCCACTGATTGGATCGGACGCCAAAAGGATGGGCTAGGTTCCTATGGCGCCACGCAATCGACCGTCCTGGCGCTCAAGGCCCTGGCGCAGCAGGCGAGCCTGTCGAAGGGTGATATCAAGGCTGGGGAGGTCAAGCTTGTTGTCGGCGACAAGACCTTTGCCAAGGCTTTCCCGGCCGGGGCCGTGGACACGGTGAGCCTCGCGATTCCCGATGCCGAGCGCGTTTTCAAGCCGGGGGACAACAGGGTGCGATTCGAGATCACCGGGGGCAGCGAAATGCCAGCCAGCCTGACTTGGCGCTACCACACCCTGGTGCCCCCCTCGTCCCCCAAGTCGCTCGTGGACATGAGGGCCAAGCTCGACCGGGAAGTGGTGAACGAGGGAGAGTCGGTTCGCCTCGAGGTTTCGGTTGCGAACAAGTCGGATGCCGGTCAAGGGATGGCGATCGCTGTCGTCGGCTTGCCGGCGGGCTTGTCCGTGCCAGCGGACGCCAAGCAAATGACCGAACTGTGCCGCGTTCCCGTCGATGGATCACGGGCCAGGCTTTCCCAATGGGAAGTCCGCGGACGCGACCTCGTTCTGTATTGGCGTGACATGGCTCCCAAGGAAGTCTTCAACCTGTCGCTGGATCTTGAGGCGAGGGTTCCCGGGGTTTACCGCGGTCCGGCCGGCCGCGCGTACCTGTACTACACTCCCGAACACCGGACCTGGATTGAGCCCGTCCGCGTGACGATCAACCCGGCGCCATGAGCCGATGCCGCTCGGGTGGTCGAATCCACCCAGTTTCGCTAAAAGATTGATGTGATGAATAGGCGACTCCCGGGGAACTCCCCGGGAGTGGTTCTTTGAAGGGGGCAGGGCGTATGAGTTTCAAGTATGTGTACTTTTTCGGTGGAAAGTCCGCTGAGGGTGATGCCAGCATGCGGAACACGCTGGGTGGCAAGGGAGCGAACCTGTGTGAAATGGCCCGAATCGGCCTTCCCGTGCCTGCCGGTTTCACCCTCACCACCGATGTTTGCACCTACTTCTATGGGCACAACAAGCAATATCCCCCCGAACTGAAGGCCCAGGTTCTTGAGGCGCTCAAGAAAACGGAAGATGAAATGGGCGCCAAGCTGGGCGACCCCGCCAATCCGCTTCTGGTTTCCTGCCGGTCGGGAGCCCGGGATTCGATGCCCGGCATGATGGACACCGTCCTGAACATCGGCCTCAACGAGAAGACCTTGGCCGGGCTGATCGCCAAGACTGGGAATGAGCGGTTCGGTTGGGACACTTATCGCCGATTCGTCCAGATGTATGGCGATGTCGTGTTGGGCCTCAAGCCGACCGACAAGAAGGAAATCGATCCCTTCGAGAAGATCATGGAGGAACTCAAGCACGAGAAGGGCGTGCACCTTGACAACGACCTGACGGTCAATGACCTCAAGGAACTTGTCAGGCGTTTCAAGAAGGCGGTTAAAGACCGCACGGGACTTGATTTCCCTGATGATGCCCATGAGCAGATGTGGGGTGCCATCGGCGCCGTGTTCGGTTCTTGGATGAACGACCGCGCGATCGTTTACCGTCGGCAGTACAACATCCCGCACGAATGGGGCACCGCCGCCAACATTTGCGCCATGGTGTTCGGCAACATGGGTGATGACTGCTGCACGGGCGTGGCGTTCACGCGCGACCCGGCCAGCGGCGAGAATGTGTTTTACGGGGAATACCTGACGAACGCGCAAGGTGAGGATGTGGTCGCGGGCATCAGGACGCCCAAGAAAATCGCGGAACTCAAGGATGAGATGCCTTCGGTCTATGGCCAATTGGAGGAGGTCAGGAACATCCTGGAAAAGCACTACCGCGATGTGCAGGACATCGAGTTCACGGTGCAAAAAGGCAAGCTCTGGATGCTCCAGACCCGCAACGGCAAGCGAACGGGCTTCGCCGCGGTGAAATTCGCCGTCGACATGGTCGACGAAGGTCTCATCGAGTGGAAGGAGGCCATCGGCAAGAACAGGATTCCCCCCGATGACCTGAACCAGTTGCTCCAACCGATCTTCGACATCAGCGCGAAGAAGGCTGCGGTGAACGAGGGAAGGCTTTTGGCCAAGGGTATCAATGCCGGCCCGGGCGCCGCCACGGGACGGATCAAGTTCTTCGCCGAGGACGCGGAGAAGTATGTGCAGACTCATGGTCGCAAGGACGACCACAGGGTGATCCTAGTGCGCCGGGAAACCAGCCCCGAGGACATCCGGGGCATGCAGGCCGCCGACGGCATTCTCACGGCATTCGGTGGCGCCTCAAGCCACGCGGCGCTTGTAAGCCGCCAAATGGGCAAGGTTTGCATCGTGGGATGTTCGGCCCTTCAAATTGATTACGAGAAAATGACGCTCAAGGTCGGCGAGCATGTCCTTCACGATGGCGACTGGATCTCCATCGATGGCTTCACGGGCGAGGTTGTGGCCGGCAAGGTCGCCACCAAGCCCAGCGAGGTGGTTCAGGTCTTGATCGAGAAGAGCCTTAAGCCGGGCAAGGCGCCTGTCTACAAGCTCTTTGAGAAGGTGATGAAGTGGGCCGACAAGGTCCGCAAGCTCGACATCCGCACGAACGCCGACCAACCGGACCAGGCCGAGCAAGCCGTGGCGTTCGGCGCCGAGGGGATCGGGCTTTGCCGCACCGAGCACATGTTCTTCAACCATATCCGCGAGATGCGGGAGATGATCCTTGCGGCCAATGCGGCAGCCCGCAAGGCGGCTCTCGAAAAGCTGTTGCCATTCCAGCGCAATGACTTCGCCGGATTGTTCCGGGCCATGAAGGGGATGCCCGTGACCATCCGCACCCTCGATCCCCCCCTCCACGAGTTCCTACCCCACGACCTGAAGGGGCAGGAGGAGATGGCCCGCGAGATGGGTGTGTCGGTCGCTGAAATCGAGCACCGAGTCAAGGCCCTGCATGAGTTCAACCCGATGCTCGGCTTCCGTGGTTGTCGCTTGGGAATTGTGTTTCCCGAGATCACCGAAATGCAGGCCCAGGCGATCTTCGAGGCCGCATGCATGGTCAAGAAGGAGGGCATCGAGGTTAAGCCGGAAATCATGATTCCGCTGGTCGGGTTCAAACGGGAACTCGACCTTCAGGCGGGCGTGGTGCATGCGGCGGCCAAGAAGGTGTTCAAGGAGCAGGGGGCCTCGGTGGAATATCTGGTGGGAACCATGATTGAGTTGCCGCGGGCCGCCATGGCCGCTGGTGAAATCGCCGAAACGGCCCAGTTCTTCTCCTTTGGCACGAACGACTTGACCCAGACCGGATTGGGCATGAGTCGCGATGACTACGGGAGTTTCATCCCCACCTACCTGGAACATGAAGTGGTGAAGAAAGATCCATTCCAGGTGATCGACTTCACGGGCATTGGCCGGTTGATGGAGATCGGCGTGCAAGGGGGAAGGGGCACTCGCAAGGATCTCAAGATAGGCATTTGCGGCGAACACGGTGGTGAGCCGGATTCTGTGAAGTTCTGTCACAAGATCGGATTGAATTATGTGAGTTGCAGTCCTTTCCGGGTGCCGGTGGCCCGATTGGCGGCGGCTCAGGCTGTTTTGGAAGAGAAGGCAGCCAAGAAGAAGGCCAAGGAAGCCAAGGCCGCCCAGAAAAAGGCTGAATGAGATTGCCGGAAATAGCCTTGTAAACCAGATAGGCCGCATCCGATGGATGCGGCCTATCTCTTGAATGCCGTTTAAAATGAATGGTTACTCTTCGGCAGTCACATCAATATTGTGCTCGGTCTTGAAATAAAGTCGCAGGGCGCGCAGCGCGATGGTCGTGATCGTTCTTTCTTCCTTTTTAGCGATACGACGCAATTCGGCGGCAACGGCGGGGGGAAGTCGCAACAGGATGCTGGTGCCTTTGGTTGTTTCTCCACGGCTGGAAGTTTTTTCGTCTGCAGGCATCGATAGATTCCTTATGCAAATGGAAATATCTGAACGACAAAAATTTAATAGATAGATAAAAAAAACGCAACAGATTTTTTATAGCAAGACCCGATAGTTAGCTTTTCTTGATGTTACCTCAATAAAGCTGACATCAGTTCCTACAAGGAAAATATTCAGGGGGTCATGCCGCGTATTTTTTTGAAATCTTCGTCTGGAGTCCATGTTGCGAGATCAAACCCGGGCAAGTTGTTGAGATCTTGACGGGTAAAGAGTCTTTGTGCCCTGTCGGGAGTGATGTCAGGTGTGGTGAACTCACCGAACCGCATCGTCATTTCCAGTTGTTCGGAAGGCCAGACGAACCTGATTTTCTGGGGAAGAATGGCGCCTGTCTGGCGGTGGATCTGCACTTCCTGGATGGTAACCGAGCAGATGTCCTTGCCAGATTCATCGCGCAGCACATGACCCAAAACCTGTGGCTTGCCGGGTGCGGCAGGAGTTCTCAGGAATACCGTCGCCCTTGTGACCGGCCGGCCTTGCGGCGAGGTCATTTTTTCCACAAGTTCAGTCTGGTTGCCGATTTGCTTGACTTCATAGGGCCGGGTTGGGTCGTATTCCGAAATACCCATCGCCGCGAGAATCATCTCAGGTTGGATGGGAATGGGCATCCGAACCTGACCGCTGTCCATGGCCTTGTAATCGCAATGAAAGACATACGGAACTGGCTCGGCCTTGCTGATCCAGTACCAGAATTCCTGCTGGTTGGATCCCAAATCCACGGCGGGCTGTCCCAAAACCTTGCCTTTCAGTCGGAATTGCCGTGGCTTTTGAACCACCAGAAGGCCGTCCAGTCCGGGGATGTTCTGGTTGGCTTGCTTGCTATCGATGGCAACCTGATTGCACTGGATCGCCTGAAGCCGTCGGGCATTGTCGTTCAGATAGGCAACCATTTGCTCAGCGGTTGGGTTGCCGGTGGCGGCAGGGGCGGGCGCGTCCTTGTTCTTGAACATGGGCCCGAGGGTATTGCAACCTGAAATCAATAATAAGGTTGTGGCGACAAAGGCGCATGCGGGAATGGATCTT
>JAGWVO010000404.1 GCA_018970845.1 Planctomycetota bacterium | reverse complement strand
AAGGTTGGCAACCGCCACCAGGCCAGCATCCTCGAAGGCATCCGCGACTTGTTCCAGCAGGGGCAATGGTTCGTCGGCGGCATCATCCTTGTCTTTTCCATCGTCTTTCCGCTGCTCAAGCTTGTCGTCATGCTCGAACTGTCGCTGTTTCAGGTGCTCAGCCGCAACCACCGCTCCCTCTGGTTCCGCGCCGTGGAAATCGCCGGCAAATGGAGCATGCTCGATGTGCTTCTTTTGGCCTTCCTCGTCATGACCATCAAGCTGGGCAGCATGGTCTCGTTCCACTACGGCCCCGCGATTTACTACTTCACCTTCTGCGTCGCCTTCAGCATGATGGCTTCCATCTGCTTCGATCCGAGGTCGATCTGGGACACCAAGGCATGAGCGGGCAACCCGGCAACATCCCCGCCTCCCGCATTGAGCCCGTCGCTGCATGGCCCGTCCGCCTGCTCGAATCTCCCGTGCCGTGGGTGCTTCTGCCCCTTCTCGCCGTCGCCGCGGTCGTCTGGCAGGCCAAGATCCACGACATGGTCTATCCGCCCGAAAATGTCACCGTCTTCCTGCACGATGGCTTCGGCATCCAACCCGGCGACAAGGTCCGCACCCGCGGCATCGCCGTCGGCGAGGTCGTTTCGGTGGCCCTCGACCACCAGGAGGGCGGCCCCGGCGACCGCGTCAGGCTCGGCCTGCGCCTCGAGAAGGGCGCGCTGCACCTGCGCCGCGCCGACAGCATCTTCTGGATTGAAAGGCCCGCCGTCGGCGTGGGGCAGCTCCGGGGCATCGACGCCCTGGCCGGGGGCGTTTATGTGGCCGTCGAGCCGGGAAACGGATCCGGCGCACCGTTCGAGTCGCGATTTGTCGGCCGCGACACGCCCCCCGCGCAGGAGGCCCGCAGCCCCGATGGGCTCCAGGTGGTGCTGGAAAGCCCCGACCGCGCCGGGCTTGAACCCGGCTCGCCCGTGCGGTTCCGCGGCTTCACCGTGGGCCATGTCATGGAGGTGGCGCTCGCAGGCGACGCCGGCACCGTCGATTCCCGCCTTTACATCCAGCCCCGCTACAAGAAGCTCATCCGCGACAACACCCAGTTCTGGAGCACCAGCGGCGTGAACGCCTCCGCGAAGCTGTTCGACTTCAGCTCCTGGAAAATCGGCAAGCTCGACCTCGGCGCCGACACCCTTTCCACGATCGTCGCCGGGGGCGTGTCGTTCTCCACGCCGTCATCCCCCGGCCGCGAGGCGGGCCCGAACCACAGGTTCAAGCTCGCCTCGGCGCAGGACACCGAGAAGAAGCGCGACGAATGGCTCGCCTGGCGGCCCAACATCGACACCGGAGGCGGCCCCGCCCCCGCCGCGGAGGCGGCCACCTTGCCCAAGCCCGTCCGCGTCACCGTCGCCTGGCAGGAACGCGGCGTGCTCGGCGGCATCTTCGGCCGCACCGGCCACCATCGCGACTGGCTGGCGCTCATGCCCGAGCCCGGGCTGCTGGTCGGCGCCGCGGAAATGTTCGACAGCCCCTCGCCCCGGGCCCTGGACGCGCGACTTGCCGTGGGCAAGGAAGATCATCCGCACGGGGAACTCAAGGTGGTTCGCGCGGGCGGCGTGGCCACCTGTTCGCTCAAGGGCGAGGCGCCCGGCGCCTGGGCCGGGATGCCGGTCGCCGGGGATCCGTCGGATTGCCTCATCCTGCTCGGCAAGGACGACGCGCCCGAACCGGTGCTGCTCGCCGAGCGCATCAAGCCCGCCGAGGACGGCTGGGAGGTGGATGCCGCCACGCCGCTGCCGCCCGATGCCAATGGCGCACCTGTGGTGGCCCGCAAGGATGGCCGCCTGGTGGGTTTCCTGGTCATCACGGGCAACCGGGGCCGCATCGCCCTGCCGGGCAAGGCCTCGAACCGGTAATCACGCGCATGATCCGCCGGCCGCAACGGCACCGGCTCAACCAAGGTTCGGATCGGTGAGCCGGGCGCCGTCTGGCCCCGGGTGGTAAACTGCTTCTTTCCGGGGGGCAGCCATGGACTCATCGGCCGTTTGGATCGTGGCGGCATGCCGCACCCCGCAGGGGCGTTTCCTGGGCGCCTTGGCCCGCGAAAGTGCCTCCGCGCTCGCAGTGGCCGCGGCGCGCGCGGCGAAGTGGGAAACGGTCCGGCATGAGTCGAGCACAATGGCCACTCATCGGTTTCTTCCGTCGAACACGGAAGCTGGCTCCCGTTCCCAGGTCGCCAATCCCAAACAGAACCTGCCCGTCGGGCGCGCGTTTCTTGTGCGTTCACCAGAACTTCGTAGCATGATTATCTGATTGATTGTCTCGCCAAGTCAGATCCAACGGCCCGGGACATCGGTTCATGACGACCTTCCAGCGGCGCGAATCACCCCTGTCGCTGCATGGGATTCCGGAGGATCTTTGTCTCCTTCCCACCCGCCTTGAGGGACGCGAGGAACTCAACGGAAGCTATGAGTTCACGATCGACCTGGTCGCCCCCGCGGGCGCCCCGGTTGACGCCGGGAAGCTTCTCGGTTGCCCGGTCACCGCCCGGATCCAGTTGCCGGGCAAGGCGCTGAGGCATGCGGGCGGATTGGTCTGGTCGGTGTCGATGGGCGATTCCGATGAAGCGCTCGACCGCTACCGCCTGACGCTGAGGCCCGCGATGGCCACCCTGGGTCTCACCCGTCGCTCGCGGGTTTTCCAGGACATGGGAGCCCTCGACATCATCCGCGAGGTGCTCCGTCCGGCCGGTGGCGCCGAGATCGATGTCGCCTATCCGCCGCCGGCGCGGGTCATGTGCGTGCAATACCGCGAAACCGACCTGGAGTTCGTGCTCCGGCTCTGTTCCGAGGAGGGCATTTCCCATCATTGGCGGCATGCCGCCCGCGACGAGGGCGGAACCGTTCTCGTGCTGACCGATGGCACGCCGCGGGCCCTTGCCACCGGCAAGGTGGCTTATGATTCCCGGGTGGGAGGTTCGGCCCGCGAGACGCGCGTCTGGTCGTGGAACCTCGTCCAAACCATGGAGTCGGTTTCGGGCATCGTTTCCGACGACCATTTCCAGTTGTTCGGCCAACGCCTGGAGGCCGGGGCGCAGCCGCCCGAGTCGATCAAGGCCGGAAGGCTCGACATCAAGGCGCCTCCCGTGGCCGGATCGTGGCGGGCGGATCCGCTCTCGGCGGCCCGGCAATTCGATGCCATCGGGCCGGCCGGTTCGCTCGACCCCCAGTTCGCCAGCCGCATCGACGAGGCCCAGCGACGCCGGGCCCGCGTGGCCGCCCAGGGGCTCGCGGCCTCGCTGGCGCGAGCCCGGGCCGTCGGTGACTGCTGCGAGGTCACCCCGGGCCATTGGTTCCGCCTTGAGGGGCATCCGGTTCAGGAGGGCGAGTGGCTGGCTGTCGCTGTTGAGATGAAGGTTGC
>JAGWVO010000403.1 GCA_018970845.1 Planctomycetota bacterium | reverse complement strand
TTGTCGAACGCTTTCGGTTTTGGCGGCAGCAACTGCAGTGTGGTCATACGCTCAGCCACCTGAGCGCTTCTCCCGGCCAAGGATTCAAAGATTACTTTTCATAGGTGCGCTGGCTTATTAGCAGATTGCACTAGTCACCGCACCTTTTCTGAAACAATTTCACAAGAAGGGAAGGCGGACGGGATCATCCCGCCCGCCTTCCCTTCTTGTTCTAAAAACGATCAAAACAGGAAGTGAAATTCAATGCTTGGGCCTTGGAAAAAGCTGGATCCTGTTTTATTGCTAACAGTGGGATCCACAATGTTGTAGTCGACAAGATCAGCGCTCTGAGCCACTCCGACCAGCCAAAGCAGGTTGTACCCACCCCTGATCTTGAACCTCTCAAGAAGGTTCCACTCCAGGTTGAAACCAAGCTGGAAAAGCTGCGCATATCCGGTGTTGGTTCGATTTCGAGTAAAAATGTTGAAACCGTCACCCCGGTTGAATGCCATATCCCGCTCCATGAAATTCGCCATGAATGCGGTTTTTGCCTCGCTGGTGAATGAGAACCCATGAAGGATTCGCGTGGAATACTCAACCCCGATCTGCGGCCCAAGCATTCTGTTGTAGGTGTTGGTGAGGTAATTCGTCTGCAGCAGGGGATCATTTCCAGCGCCGGGCCCGGATGTGAAAATCGTGGTTCCTTCCTGGAAGTCAAAGTAACGAACGCCCAGGATCAATTCGAACTCCCGGTGCGCCAAGCCAGTAAGTCGATAGTTACCTTCAAGGTTTCCCATGGTCACGGACTGGCTGATCGTTTCGTAAGCCAAGCCAGAAGCGAAACCAGCCGTCAAACCGATGGGAATGCCCCCCGTAAACGGGGCGTTGAGCGACCCAGGGGCGGCAACCCCGCCGCGGGAAGTCATCTCTGGAAGGTAGAAACCGGTCACTTCGAATTGTTGATTGTCGACCAAACAGCCCAGCGTTCCAATGAATCCCCAATTCATGCGGGGGCTAATTCCGTCGTAGGTATAGTTCGGGACGCCTGCGGCATCGGTGGAAACCGGAATGGGGGCCACAGAACCCAATTGAAGGGCATAGGCACCTATGTGCATGAAAATGTGCTTTTCCGGAAGAAACGGGTTTTCAACAAATGCTCCCGGGCTATTGGAAGGAAGGGTGACGGCCTCGAGAGGAACTGAAGGGGTCGAGTAAGGGCTAATGGGGCCGGGAACCAAACCGCCACCCATCGGACCGGTCGGGAGCGGGTAGACAGGTCCAGGTGGAGGCCCAAAGGATGGCGCCGCGGGAACCGGCTCTGGGAGGACAACGCCACCAGAATCACCTGAAGGTGACTGGGCCATCACCTGTCCAGCAATCGCCAGAAGTCCACTGGCGGCAAGAACTGCCAGCACTCGGGAATGCCTCATGTCACAACCCTCGTGTTCGGTAAGAACGCCAAGGCGGTTCAGGCCGCCAAATCCGTCTTTTTCCTCATCGACCTCCCCGCCCGAATGCTTCAGAAAATCAGCCCAACCCGGACAATCGGATGCGGGGTCTGTGATTCTGGGGTTAACCTTGTTCCGTGAAGGCATTGCCGTGAAGCCTGCCTTGACTGTGTTTTTCAGCCGATTATGCTTATGTTTTGGCGTTATGTGACTGGTCGGGGCAGATTTCATGAACACAACGATGGCCAAGGCCGAAACAATCAAACGCAGCTGGTGGGTGATTGACGCCTCGAACCAGCGCGTTGGACGTCTTGCGGTCGTAATTGCCAATATCCTTCGCGGCAAACACAAGCCTGAATACACCCCGCATTGCGACACCGGTGATTTCGTTGTTGTGATCAACGCCGAGAAAATCACCTTCACCGGTTCAAAGATGGACAACAAGGAATACCAAAACTATTCGCATTACGCCGGAGGCTTAAGGCGAGTCACCGCCCGCGAATTGCTTTCTCGCCAGCCGGAAAGAATTCTCCGGGAAGCCGTTCGCCGGATGGTTCCCCGCAATCCACTCGGCCGCCGACAAATGACCAAGTTGAATGTTTACGCAGGGGATAAGCACCCCCACCAAGCCCAACAACCACAAATATTCACCACCAATACCTGATAGCAGGAGCCTACCCGTGGCTGAACCCCGCAATAAAAAGACATATTATCTCGGAACTGGCCGTCGAAAGACTTCCGTCGCCAGGGTTCGCCTTTTTGAAGGCCCCGGCGATGTCGTGATCAACGGTAGAAAGCTTGAAGACTTTTTCACCGAAGCCAAGGATCGTATCGCCGTCATGGGCCCCCTCGATGTGACATCCATGATTGGCCGTGTTCATGCCCAAATCCTTGTCCACGGTGGTGGAATCACGGGGCAGGCTGGCGCCATTTGCCAGGGAATGGCTCGCGCCCTTAAACGGATGTACAACCTTTCGCCCGAAGCGCAAAAGCCTGTTGAAGTCTCCCCCGCCGCTGAAGGCGAGGCCGCTCAACCGGTTGTCACCATGGGCGACCGCTTGCGGGAATCTGGCTTCCTCACCCGGGATGGAAGAATGAAGGAACGCAAGAAGTACGGACATAAGGGCGCCCGAAAAAGCTTCCAGTTTTCCAAGCGCTGATTTTTCACAAGCTATCTGGATACCTCAAGAAGGCCATGCAAATATCGCATGGCCTTCTTCTATTGGTCGGATGAATCCAGCCGAATCAACTCTTCTAACCTATGTTTCAATGGCGCGGAAATTTGACCTTGGAATCCCACAAATTCACAAAGCCAGCGAGTCATGCTTCCCCATCGGTTGGTCCTGGCCAAGTCGGCCACGAGTGAACTCGCAACCCATGGGCATGGGATGCCCGAATGCAGGCGTGCCGGATCCATTTCCGGGTGGTCCCTTCGGCAGGAGTAAAAATCGATTAAGCCAAGCTTGCCTGATGGCTGGATGATGAAGTTTGCTGGGCGGGCATCGCCATGCAACAAAACCATGGGGCCATTTTCCGGAAGACGGGAAACAAGGTTGCTGAATTCCATCCTCCTTTTCTCGAGTTGGATGGAGAGGCGCACAATCTCGACAGGCAAGGTTTTATTCCTTGCCGCTAGAGCTAGGGCTTGGGGCAAACTGCTTGCTAGTTTTCTCCTGCTCGCAACGCCGGGAAGGGTTCCGAATTGAATTCCGAAAGATTTAATTGATCTCTTTTGTATTTGATGTAACAGGTCTTTGGCTCGTTCAAGAGCCTCCATTTGGCTTGGTTCCCCTGGATCCCATGAGTTGCCTGGCAACCAATCCACAAGCGTCCAATAATGGCCAAATCCGGTCCAGGCGGGTCGACGATGGATTTGCCTCGGGATGCCTTCAATCCCATCACAGGCTCTTATCAAATCCCACGCGTCGCACAATCCGCGCACAATGGCAGGGTTTTCAGGCATGGCCCGAAGCACCAAA
>JAGWVO010000402.1 GCA_018970845.1 Planctomycetota bacterium | reverse complement strand
CCGGCATCGAGCACCGCGTGCTGAACGCGCGCCAGCATGAGAACGAGGCGAACATTGTCGCCGACGCCGGGCAGGTTGGTCGCGTGACGATCGCGACCAACATGGCCGGCCGCGGCACGGACATCAAGCCGGCGGCGGAGGTGATCGCCGCGGGCGGCCTGCATGTGATCGGAACCGAGAGGCACGAGGCGATCCGGATCGACCGCCAGTTGGCCGGCCGCGCCGGCCGTCAGGGCGACCCCGGAAGCGCCCAGTTCCTGGTCTCGCTCGATGACGAGCTCCTCGAGGGGTTGGGCCCCTGGCGGCGCAAGCGGCTCGAGGAGTACGGCCGCCGGGCCGGGATCAGGCCGGGCGGCGGGGCCTGGCAAAGGTTCCTGGGGCTGTTCCGCCGCGCCCAGGTCTCGGTGGAGGCCAGGCACCTCAAGAACCGCATCGACCTTCTCGTGCACGAGAGGCAGCGCCAGGAGATCCTCAAGGACATCGGCGCCGACCCTTATGTCGACTGACTTAAACAAGGAGAATTCATGTCCTCGAATAACGGATTTCGCGCCCAGTTGCTGATCGACGGGGCCTGGACGGCCGCCGATTCCGGCCGCACCGTCGGGGTGGAGAACCCGGCGACCGAGGAGATCCTGGCGCAGGTGGCCTGCGGCGGCCAGGCCGAGACGCGCCGCGCCCTCGAGGCCGCCCACCGCGCCATGCCCGCGTGGCGCAAGGCCCTCCCCTACGAGCGCGCCAAGGTCCTCAAGAAAACCGCCGACCTCATGCGCCAGCGCGCCGAGACGATCGCCCGCACCATGACCCTCGAGCAAGGCAAGCCACTGGCCGAGTCAATGGGCGAGGTTCTCCACTCCGCCGACACCTTCGAGTGGTTCGCCGAGGAGGGCAAGCGCGCCTACGGGCAGGTCATCCCGCACGGCCAGCCGGGCCGGAGGCACCTGACTGTCAAGCATCCCGTCGGGGTGGTCGCCGCCATCAGCCCCTGGAACTTCCCGATCACCCTGCAGTCGAGGAAGATCGCCCCGGCGCTTGCCGCCGGTTGCACGGTGGTCTCGCGCCCGGCCACCCAGACCCCGTTGTGCCTGATCCAGGTGTTCGAGTGCCTCGTCGACGCCGGCCTTCCCGCGGGCGTGGCGAACCTCGTGGTCGGTTCCGCGCAGGAGATGGCCGACGAGTTCATCCGCAACCCGATCTGCCGGAAGATTTCCTTCACGGGAAGCACGGAGGTGGGCAAGGGGCTGATGCGGGCGGCGGCCGACCAGGTCAAGCGCCTGAGCCTTGAACTGGGCGGGCACGCCCCGTTCATTGTTTTCCCGGACGCCGAACCGGAGGCCGCCGCCAAGGTGGCCGTGATGGGCAAGTTCCGCAACAACGGGCAGGTGTGCATCTCGCCGAGCCGCTTTTTCGTCCACGAGACCCTGCGCAAGCGGTTCACCGAGGCCGCCGTCGAGTTCACCCGGGCCCTCAAGCAGGGAAACGGCCTGGAGGCCGGAGTCGAGGTCGGCCCGATGTTCGAGCGCAAGGCCCTCGACCACACCAGCCGGCTCGTGAACGACGCCCGCTCCAAGGGAGCCAAGGTGCTCATCGGGGGCGGCCGCAACGCCTCGTTCGCCAAGGGCTACTTCTATCAGCCGACCATCCTTGACGATGTCTCCCCCGCCTGCGCCATCATCGAGGAGGAGCCGTTCGCTCCCCTGATGCCGGTGATGGGCTTCGACAACATCGACCAGGTGATCGAGCAGGCGAACAACACCCGATACGGGCTCGCCGCCTATGTCTACACCAACGACCTTTCCACGGCGTTCCGCATGGCCGACGGACTCGAGGCCGGCATCATCGGCATCAACGACCCGGTGCCCGCCACACCCCAGTGCCCCTTCGGCGGCATGAAGGAAAGCGGCCTGGGCCGGGAACTGGCGCATGAGGGCCTCGACGCCTATTTGGAGACCAAGTACCTGGCGATCCGCATCAAGGAGTAGCACCAGCGGAGAAATCCTGGCCATGCGCCGGATCGTCTGATCATGAGCTTGATCCGCCGATCGGGGGGAGGTTCGACATGATGAGGCGCCGTGAAGTCCTGAAGACCGCGCTCATGGCCGGCGTGGGAGGCTTGCCCATGACCGCTCCAGCGGCCATCGTGCCATCCCCCGCGGCCGTCTCAGCGGCCAACAACGCCTTCGGCTTGGCGCTGCTGCGCGCCCAGGACGCCTCAAAAAACGCCTTCCTGTCGCCCACCAGCGTTTCCGCGGCGCTGGGAATGACGGCCTGCGGCGCCCAGGGCGAGACCCGGGCCCAGATGGCCAAGGTGCTCGGCTTCAGCGCCGGTGATCCATCCGTGGATCCCGTGTGGGCCGAATTGGTGAAGTCCCTTCGCGCCGAAAAGCCGGGCCGGCAGGTCAGCCTGGCCAACAGGCTGTTCGGACAAAAGGGGTATGGTTTTCTTGCCGGCTTCACGGGCAGGCTCTCAAGCGCTTTCGACGCTCCCCTCGAGGAGGTCGACTTTGGCGTTCCCGAGGCGGCCAAGGTCAGGATCAACGCCTGGGTGGCCTCCCAGACACGCGACATGATCAAGGACCTGATTCCTTCCGGGATCCTGACCCCTGTGACCCGGCTGGTTCTTGCCAACGCCATTCACTTCAAGGGGGAATGGCTGCATCCGTTCACCAAGTCGAGGACCGTCGACCAGCCGTTCGAAATCGCGCCCGGCAACAGCAAGGCCCTGCCGATGATGAGCCAGACCGGCCAGTTCGTGGTCCGTGAGGATGAGGAGGCGATCAGCCTCGCGATGCCCTGCAAGGGAGATGACCGCGGCGTGGTTTTCATCCTGCCAAGGAAGCGCCATAACCTCGCGCAAGTCGAGTCATCGTTGACCGCGGAATCGCTCGACAGGCTGGTCTCGTCGCAGGCGGTGCCTCAGAAGGTCGACCTGCGCGTTCCCCGGTTCGAGGTGGACACTCGCTTCGGCCTGAACGAGTCGCTCAAGAAGATGGGCATGGCGCGGGCATTTGAACCGGGGCGGGCCGAGTTCGAACCGATGAATGGAGGCAAGGAACCGCTTCACATCGACGCCGTGCTGCACAAGGCCGTGCTCAAGGTCGATGAGCAGGGGGCGGAAGCCGCCGCGGCCACCGGGGTTATCGTCGCCACCCGCGCCGCGATCCCCCAGCCGGTTCGAAGGTTTGTGGTGGACCAGCCATTCCTGGTTGCCATCCATGACAAGGCGACGGGCGGTCTCCTTTTCCTTGGCCGGGTCCGCGAACCGGTCTACAGGACCTGACCGGCCCGCGGTCGCCGCCAAACCTCGCAGCGCGGTTCAGCCTTTCTGGCCGGCTATGCGAATAAGCCCCCCTGTTGGCACTGCTGAAAATCCAAGCGAATTGTGCCAATTGTTTTGGCTTCCAAGGTGAA
>JAGWVO010000401.1 GCA_018970845.1 Planctomycetota bacterium | reverse complement strand
CGCGGCCTTTTCAAAATCCTGCTCGGCAACAGCGGATTCCTTTTCCGTGTTGAGTTGATCGATCTGGGCGTCGATTTCCTTGAGATCGGGCGGCCTGGTCATGGCTTTGAGCCTGACCCTCGCGCCCGCCTCGTCTATCACATCGATGGCCTTGTCTGGCAGGCAACGACCTGAAATGTAGCGATCGGAAAGTTCGACCGCCGCGGAGAGGGCCTCATCCTTGATCTGTACCCTGTGATGGGCCTCATATCGATCGCGAAGGCCCTTGAGGATTTCAACAGCCTCCTCCTTGGAGGGAGGATTGACCATGATTTGTTGGAAACGACGCTCGAGGGCCCCGTCTTTTTCGATGTACTTTCGGTATTCGTCGAGAGTCGTGGCTCCAATGCACTGGATCTCACCACGAGCCAGCGCTGGCTTGAGAACATTCGACGCGTCGATCGCGCCCTCGGCGCCGCCGGCGCCGACCAAGGTGTGAAGTTCATCAATGAAAAGGATGGTGTTCTTCGCGCGCCTGACCTCGTTCATCACGGCCTTGATGCGTTCCTCAAATTGGCCGCGGTACTTCGTTCCGGCCACCATCATGGCCAAGTCAAGGACGACAATACGCCTGTCGCGGAGGAGGTCCGGCACATTCCCTTCAACCACGAGCTGGGCGAGGCCTTCCACGATGGCTGTCTTGCCCACCCCTGCCTCACCAAGCAGCACGGGATTGTTCTTGGTTCGCCGTGAGAGGATTTGAACCACGCGTTCGATCTCGTTGGCCCGGCCAATCACCGGGTCGAGCTTGCTTTGCCTGGCCAGTTCGGTGAGGTCGCGGCCAAAACTATCGAGCGCCGGGGTCTTAGACTTGCTCTTTCCTGCCGGCCTTTCGCTCCCACTGCTGCTGGAACCGCTTCCCGATTCTTCTGTCGACATGGTGTTGTGCCCCAGCAGGTTGAGAACTTCCTCACGCACATCCTCGAGTTTCAAGCCGAGGCTCATGAGGACTTGCGCGGCGACTCCCTCCTGCTCACGCAGAAGACCGAGGAGAAGATGCTCGGTGCCAACATAATTATGATTGAGGTTGCGGGCTTCCTCGATGGAATAGTCGATGACCTTCTTGGCCCGCGGAGTTTGCGGCAGACGGCCAATCGTCACCATGTCAGGGCCTGTTTGAACGAACTTTTCGACTTCAACCCGAACTTTCTTCAGGTCGATGTCAAGGTTCTTGAGCACATTGGCGGCTACACCTGAACCCTCCTTGACCAGTCCAAGAAGGATATGCTCGGTTCCAATGTATTCGTGGTTAAACCTTTGGGCTTCCTGGTTGGCCAGTTGCATGACCTTGCGGGCGCGATCCGTGAAGCGTTCAAACATTCAATTGTACTCCGCAGAAGGCCTGAATTAAAAAGGGCAGGTTGGGCAATTGCTGAGCCCTTTTTCAAGCCTTCTCAGCACCTTCATGGTATGAGTGCGGATCAGACGAATCAAGGCGCCGGACTCATGCCTGGGCGGAGCTCAATTTACGGCGCAGATGCTCGGCGCGAGACATGTTGCGTCGCTCGCTGTCCAAGGTTTCGCCGGCCAGCTTCTGCAAATGCGCCGGTTGGGTTTGGATGAATAGCTCGTTCAGCAGCGGTACCGAAAGCCCCCTGAGTTGGCCCAACGCGAAACCGAGCCTGACCAAACTCAAGAGTTCCATCGTTTCCTCGGAAGTCATCATCGTGGCGCCGTGGAGTGTCTCCAAGGCCCTTTTCACCCGGCCCTCCAAGCCCACGGATTGGTCCTGTTTCCAAGCTTCACGAGCTTCCTTCTCGTAGCGGATCACGGCCGGAATGACCGCTTGGATCTCCCTGAGAATGGTTTCCTCCGACTTTCCCAATGTGACTTGGTTTGAAATCTGGTAGAAGTGGCCTGAAGCCCGGCTTCCTTCCCCGTAAAGGCCCCTGACCTCCAGGTTGATTTTCTGCAGGGCCCTGAAAACTTGATCTCCCTGGCGCGTGAATTCGAGCGCGGGGAGATGCAGCATCACGCTTGCGCGCATTCCTGTGCCGACATTTGTCGGGCAAGCGGTCAAATAACCGAATTCCTCATGAAAGGCATAAGCCACCCTTTGTTCAATGCGGTCATCGACCTGATTGGTGATGGCCCAAGCCTGATCGAGATCGAGGCCAGATCGCATGACTTGGATGCGGAGGTGATCTTCCTCGTTGATCATGACGCTGACGGATTCATCCTTGGAGATGGCAACCCCTCGGGCACCTTCCGCGGATGCCAGTTCCCGGCTGATCAGTTGGCGTTCGAGAAGCAACTGTTTGTCAAGCGTTTCAAGCGATGACAAACTCAGGTATTCGAGTTCCGGGCCGCCCGGCAAATTGGTAAGTCTTTCCTTGAGAAGGTTTTCAATTTCCTGCTTTTGTGAGAGAGTCGCGCGACTCGTGAAGGGAAAGGTGGCGAGATTTCGCGCCAACCGAAGCCTCGTGCTGATCACGATGTCACAGTCAGGGCCTGTTCCACGAAGCCATTCGCCGCTTCCTGAAGCGATTTCATCGATGTTCATCGGCGGATCGCCCCCTGTGTTCGTGATCCATCGACTTGATCGTGTCTCGGAGCCTGATGGCCAGTGGATAGTTTTCACTCTCAATGGCTGATTGCAATTCACGCCTCAAGCTGATGATCTGACTGGCCCATTCCGGCTTTCCAGCAAGCCATTTGGGTTTTTTCCCAACATGCCGAACCTGACGCTGAACTCTTTTTATGATCGGATCCAATCCGGACCTCATCGAATCATAGTCATGCGGGCAGCCAAGCCTTCCCAGCTTTCTGAATTCCATGAACTGGATTAGGCAGGCAGGGCATTTGAGCGTTGCCAGAGGCGTGGGCCCCATGATGGCTTGGAGCATTTGCCCGACCTGCAGAACCTCGTTCTTCATGAAATTTTGCTTTTCAACGCATGGCTGACAGAAGTGAAACTGCATCTTCTCGCCCGAAATGATCCGGGTGAGATGGACGGTCGAGGGTGAGCCGCAGTTTTGGCATGGGCTGGCGATGGAACGACTCCTTCAGGTGGTTTCAAGTCTGCGAATATCGTCCCTGAGACGAGCGGCGGCTTCGTATTGTTCCTTGCCGACCGCCTCGGTCAATTCGCGGCGCAGCCGGGCCAAGTCCTGCTGAATTTGCCTGTTTTCTGGAAATCGCCTTGGTATTTTGCCGGAGTGTTGCTTTTCTCCGTGAATGCTTTCGAGCAACGGAAGCAGTTCTTCCCTGAACACTTGATAATCATGGGCGCAGCCCAAACGGGTTGTGTTTCTGTAATCGATGAATTTCAAGCCGCAGGCCGAGCACTGTCTGCTTGAAATTTCTTCCGGATCCTCCTGGATTGGCTTCTTGGATTTTTTCTTTTTCTTGGGTGCCGCCGGCGAAAGCGGTTCCCT
>JAGWVO010000400.1 GCA_018970845.1 Planctomycetota bacterium | reverse complement strand
GCGGCAATCACACCATTTGGCTTGCCGAAGCTTCGAAGGTGAGCGGAGTGCCTGGCAAGGCCCTGAGGCTTCGGTTCGCGGTCATCACCAAAACCAAGGACCCGAAGTTGCAGATTCTGGATGCCGAGTACGACGCCGAGCGTTTGGAACGCACCAAGCCTGTGTTCAAAGCCATGTGGTCAGCCGTACAAGCTGGCCATTTCTATCCATCCCCTTCGCCCATGTCGTGCTCTGGCTGCTGCAGGTCTTCGAGTTTGATCATTGTGGGGCGTTTTGCCTTTTGTCCAAACTAACCTCGCGCCAATTCCTCGAGTAGGGCTTTTTCCACAAAGCACTTGCTGCAAAGCATGCTAGGGGTGAACGCCTTCCAGGAGTTTGGGTTTCGCCGACTTGCGAAGCGCCTCGATCACTTTCTGTGAAGATTTCCACGGGCCACCCGGAATCCGGCCTATCAACTCGCCCCAGATTCTTCCGAAGGCTGTGAGTGCGGCGTCTTCATCGAAGGTCACGCCAGCGGGTAGCAAAGGCGCGATATCTTCCGTCAGGCTCCGGTTGAGTTTCTTGAGCATCCGCTCTTCGGCGTTAGCCCGGCTGATTAGCTTTTCTTCCAGCGTGAGGTAATGCTGGAAACACGCTATCACCCGCCCAGGGTCGAGGCTGAGTTGGAACAACCCTTCGTTGAGGTCGAATAAGTCGCGGTGCTTGTCACGCTGTAGCAGTGCCCGCAATTTGGTGCCAAAGAGTTCCTCCGGCTCGAACGAGACGATGTCGGCCTTCGCCTGATGCCAGTCGCTTGCTATCTCGAATGGGTAGGATTTCAGGCCGTACAGGTTCTGGTGTTCCCGTGTATTGATTTCAACCTTGAGCTTGAGCGGCCCGCCCCCTCCCGATTCCGGAGTGAACTTGAATATCAGGTGCATCGAGTGCTGCGCCTGGGCGCGGTTGCATTTACCCATCCAGGATAGGGCATCGCGAATGGCATCGATGATGCCGCCAATGGGTTCCTGCTGGGTCTGCACCAGATCGATGTCTTCCGAATACCGGAGTGACCGTTTGAACAACAGCTTGTTGATTGCCGTGCCACCACGGAACGCGATCTTGCCCCGAAGCCCATCGCTGCTGAACAAGTCGCAGAGCGCGCGGCAGATAATCAGGTCTTGTTCCACCTGCCGGAGATCAGGCCAAGGAGCGTGTGCCGTCCATTGCTGGATGTGGGAGATTGGAATCAAGCGTCAATTTCCACAGGCACATTGATGAGAAGTTTCCAGTCCGTGTTTCGCTCCTCGTTGCCAGCCAGTTCAGGAACGATCGGCTTGACCGACGGATCAAGCGGCTTGAAGGACTTGGCTTTCCTAGCAAAGGGCCGCAGTGCGCTAGCCTGCCGCGCATGCCCGTACCGTTCCAGAAGGTAGCCAAGCCGACGGACAGCCGAGTTCTCGTAAGCACAAGCCGCCTTGGCGAGAATGCGAGCGTCGGAATTTTTCCCTATATCGTAAACAGCTTGTGCGGCCCCGTTGATTCCCGCTGCTTCATGGAAGTAACGGCAGATGTCCAGCAGGGTCAATTCCACACCCGCGACCTTGGCATACCCTGCATCCGTCTTGAGTTGGTCCAGCCATTCGGAGCGATTCGTCATCGCAAAGGTATCGCTCGCCTGGTACAGGAACGCGACACGTTGCCGTCCCAATTCGATGTCCGGCAGTTGTCGCGGTGCGATCAATTGAAAGACCATTGCTGCCTGATGCGCCGATCCGTGAAACGCGGCGGCACGAAGCAGGGAGATACGGTAATCGACTTCCAAGAACTTCATCATCGGGTCGATCCAACGGGCGGGATCGGGAGCGCCGAGCGCCCGGTCTTCTGGCCGGAGAATCAGGTAAAACCCCCGTCGCGGCGAAACGATACTTCCCTTTCGCTTCAAACGGGCGATGGCCGCCTGAAACGCCTCTGGCGCTTGGCCGGTTGCAGCCAGCCCGTCCGGTTTGGTGAAGTACCCCCGACCTTTGGAAAGCTGCGATTCAACAAATTCCTGAAGCCTTTTCATTCCCCAATCGTAACAGAAAAACGACGAATAGCAACCGTTTTCCAATATGACTGGGGAGGCCGTTTTAACCCGGCTCATGGGACAGGTTGGCGGCCAGCCGCCGGAGCACCTGTGTCACCCTCGCCTGGCTGACACCAAGATGCCGGGCCAGTGCCGCCCGGTTCTCAAACTTGCCGGAGTCGAGCAGAGATTGGTAATAGCGGGCGAGTTTAAGCGGATCGCGTCGTTCTTTTGGAGCAGGTTTTGGTCCCGGATTTTGGTCAATGGAACCGTTCCAGGGGAACATGGCGAGAACGGTCGCTCGATGTAACCAATAGACCTGTAAGACTCCGCGATCGATGAAGCGTGAATCGAGTTGCGACAGCCTCGGGGAGCTTTTCTGCGTCTTACAGACACCGGGCGGGATTCAGCCCGATCTCAGTTCATATGGGCAACTGCCTTCCTCGCATTCATCTCGTCTTTGCAGGCATCAGGCCTTGGACATCCTTGGTGATGTTTATAAGCACGACTTTATTCAACCCATTTCGAATCAAGCCGTTTGGCACCTCACTATATTTGGAGTTTGCCCCTCACTTTATTCAGGGATCTCAAGGGACTGGTTATTAGCCCGATTCCTTGACCTGAGAGCCCTGAACGAAGTGAGGGGCGTGTTGATGATGCTGGAAATCCCGATGTTGGCCTTGAAATCCGGTTGGCTGGGCGGCCAGTCGCGGCAAATCGGTTCGAGTTGTTCAATGAACTTAAAAAGCACTCTAACAAAAATCGAATTAGTCTGTATTTTCCTCCGCTCGGGACTTTTTTGGATTCTTGATTAGGATCCCTTTTTTGCTTTGCCAAATTGAAGCCTGATCTGATGGCTTGGTGGCCCTCATTGGAGCTTGATGAGGGGCGGCGATTCCGTGCTGGCGTTGATGGCCTTGATGGCATCTCGTACGGAATTGGCCTTTTGGCGGCCGAGGTTCTTGGGGAAATCCTTCTCCTCTTTCTCGAAGTAGTGAGCGAGTTTCTCCAACTCCGGAATCACCGTCTTGGCGTGGGCGCCATAGGCGAGGAGGATTTTCATGAGTTCCGGCGTTCGGTTCTGGCTTGCCCACGGGTTTTGGTCGCGGGCGTATTTCACAAGGGCGCTGATGCCATCCTCGATGTGGTGCTGGGCGAGCAGACGAAGTCCTTCCACCCGAATGCCGTCGGCGAACATCTCCCCGCTGGGAGCGGGTTGCACGATCGCCTCGTGGATGGCTGGCAGCAATGGCTTGATGTCGTCCGTGGAGAGAATGCGATAGACCGAGCCGATGTTGCCGCGGGCCCGACCGTCCTGGTTCTTCAATCCCGCTCTCACGGCCTTGTAAAGCGCCTCGCGATCCACGCCCTCCAGCG
>JAGWVO010000399.1 GCA_018970845.1 Planctomycetota bacterium | reverse complement strand
CCGCGGGCCAGGAAAACGGCACCACCGGCAACTGTCAGGAAAAGGGTGATGTAGAACATCGCCCAGCGAATGCGCATGAAGTTGATGCGGGGATTCCTGAACAGGTGGAGCATGTTGAGTTCGGTTGGGCGGGACATGTGCAGCCACATGTTGAACATCGTGCGGGTGAGATAAAGCGAAGTGAAAAGGCTGATGATCAGCCCGGCGGTGAGGCTGATGCCGAACCCCTTGAGCTGGTCATTGCCCACCACATAGAGAACGATCGCGGTGAAGATGCTGCTCAGGTGCGTGTCAATGATCGTGGGCAGGGCCCTGTCGTATCCGTTTCGGATGGCCACGACGAGACTGGCGCCATTCTGCCTTTCCTCCCGAAGGCGCTCGTAAATGAGCACATTCGCGTCAACCGCCATGCCAAGGGTCAGCACAAGCCCGGCGAGGCCTGGCAGGGTGAAAGTCGCCTGAACCAGCAGCATGAACGCCACCGTCAGGGTGAGGTTGGCGAAAAGCGCGATGCAGGCGACCATGCCGGCGAAGCGGTAGTAGTAAACCATGAAGGCAAGCACGGCGATGAAAGCGCCGATGATCGCATAGGCGCCGCGAAGGATTGTTTCAGCGCCCAGGGTCGCGCCCATGTTGGCCTCGCTGGCCGGGCGGTTGCTCAAGGTGGCCGGCAAGGCGCCGGCGCGAAGGATGCGAATCAAGTCGTCGAGTTCCGCCTGGGTGAAGTCACCCGTGATTTGGCCGGAATCGCTGATACCGGATTGGAGGGTTGGCGCCGAATGAATCTGCCCGTCGAGGATGATGCTCAGACGACTGCGAACATTGCGGGAAGTGAGGTCATAGAACTTGCGGGCGCCTTCACCGTCAAGGGAGAAGCCGACCGCCGGCTCGCCCCGGCCACCCATTGTTCTGTAGACGGCCGTCAATGATCCGCCATCCACAGCCTTGCCTTCTTCCGGTTCGCGAACAAGCACCCAATATTCGGCCTGCTTTTGATCCTCGACATCTTTCTTGCCAAGGTACGGCGTCTGGCGAAGTTCAGGCTTGATGTCGCGCTTGTAAACAAGCATCCCCTCGAGTTCGCAGGGGCGGGTGCTGTCGGCCAATTTCCAATTGGCCGAATCCCGGGCGGCGTTGTTGAGCTGGAGTCCTGTGGTCACCCCCCCGTCGGTTCGGCCGTAAAGCATCGCCTTGCCAAGTTCCACCCAGCGGTAGCGGTGGCGATTGGCGGCCGAGCCGGATCGCACGGTGAACAACCCGGGATCCTGTCCGGCGGTATTGCCCATTCTCCGGGGAGGCTCGGGAGCCTGCCCGGGAAGCTTGCCATTTTCACGAGCCTGGGCCTCGGCATTGGTTTTCAGGGAGGAAAGATAGGCCTTGGCCGCTTCAAACGCCTCGGCATCATCATCGGCGCGCGCCAGGATGGCGAATTGCAGCAAACCCTGCTGGGTGATGCGTGACTTGATTCGCTCGATGTCATTTTCCGACAAGCCAACCTTCCCACCCGTGGCGGCGCGGTAGGCCGCAACCTTGGCCTTGACGGCATCGGGATCCTTGGCGAAGCCGGCGGCAACCTGTTCGAGTCGGGCGGTTTCATCAAGCGCGATCGAGGCAAGATCTTTCCTGGCTTCCTGCGGAATCATCAGGCCTACTTGCTCGACCAACTCTTCCCAACGCTTCAGACGGGCCTGCTCTTGATTGCGGCCACCAAAAGGCAGCACGATTTCGATGCGGGGTGGGTCGCCGGGAATCGGACGAACCGTGATGTTGTAAAGGTCGGCGGGATCGATTCGGCGCTTGAGGGCGGTGGTGAGTTCCTCAAGACGCGCGTTGAGGTCCTCGTTCCGCCCCATGCCACCTTGGTTTCGAGACTGGTCCAGTTCATAAACGAGCGTGGTTCCCCCGCTGAGGTCGACCCCCATTCGGAAGGTCAGGCCCGGATCACCGGTGAGATAGTGCGACAGGGCGACACCGATCACAACAAGTGAAATGATGAACGGCACAAGGCAGATCACCAGGCGACCTGCGGTGACGCCCAGGCGATCCTGCAAACGCTGAAAGAACCTTTCCAATCCGGTACCCTCCGCCCTGCATGGGCGTCATTTTTTTTTGTCTCGAGCCGCGGCCGCCTCATCCTCGCGAGTCAGGTTCCGTCGGATGGAACCGCGACTCACCTTGATCCGCGCGTTTTCGTCGATCTTAAGCAAGACCTCGTCCCCTGTTTCAGGCAGCGCTGAAATCGTTCCATAGATGCCGGCGGCGGTCAGCACGCGATCGTTCTTGCGCAATCCTTTTTGAAACTCCTCGGCCTCGCGCCTGTCCCGATTGCCTCGCATCAGCATGTTGACGGCAAGAACCACCAGAAGTATCCCGAACGGAACGAGATTCCACCAAACAGGCGCGGCCGGTTGTTCACCGGAGCTTTCCGCTTGTGCCAGCAGGATGAAAGCCGGGATGCTCATGGAAGGCGGGCCATCACCAGCAAACCCTGAATGACAAACCATTAACTTAAAGGGCGCATGGGTCAGCGACAAGCCAGCCTGAGCTCCATGCCGAGAATGATCCGGCGGCAATCGCCTTCCTCGCTCCCGCCATCATGCGCTGATAAAATCTTATATTATGAGCACTGAGCAATATTGGCCCAAGCATCTCTCGGCTTGCAAACATATGGTGAATATACGCTCTGCTAAAACCAACACATGCCTGGCAATCGCAATCGGCGTCCAATGGGCGAGCATCGTCACGAAATGCCGCATTCCTCAACCTGAGTTCTCCACCGCGGGTGAAGGCCTGCCCGTTTCGACCATTTCGAGTGGGCAGCACGCAATCGAACATATCGATGCCTGACGCGACCGCCGCGAGGATATCCTCAGGCCTTCCAACGCCCATGAGGTAGCGGGGTTTCGACTCGGGCAACGCGGCGGCGCAGGCGGGCAGCGCTTCAACCATGGCTCCCGCCTTCTCGCCAACGGAAAACCCTCCCAAGGCATATCCGGGGAAATCCAACGCAACCAGTTCCTGGGCGCATTGCCTTCTCAATTCGATGTTGAGGCCGCCCTGAACAATCGCGAACTGGGCTTGGTCGGATCGAGTTTGGGAGTCGCGGCACCTCTTGGCCCAACAAATGGTGCGGGCCACGGCGCCCTCGAGTTCCGCTTCCTGACACCCCGCGGGCGGGCACTCGTCCAAGACCATGGCGATGTCGGAGCCCAGATTTTCCTGGATGGCAATCGCCTTTTCTGGTGTCAAATCAATCATCCGCCCATCGACATGGGAGCGGAAAACGACGCCCGAATCGGAGATCGACCGGGTTTCAGCCAAACTGAATACCTGATATCCGCCCGAGTCCGTGAGAATGGAGCCTTGCCAGTTCATGAACCGGTGCAAGCCGCCCAGCCTGGCGATGCGGTCATCACCGGGTCGAAGATGCAA
>JAGWVO010000398.1 GCA_018970845.1 Planctomycetota bacterium | reverse complement strand
TCGACCTCCGGGAGCGACCTCAGCAGGTCGACGCCCCGTCGGTGATTGACGATGCCCTTCATCGTCGCGCTCTCATAGCCCAGCGTGTAAGGGTCGGTTTTGTATTCGGCCGAATGAAGGATTGGATAATCGAGGGCGAGGCAGACATGCCCCCGGCAGGCTAGCTCGTGGGCGTAGGCCATTCCGGAGGCGGAGGTGAGTCCCGCCGGCGTGTTCTTTCCCGGTGCTGAACTACCCGGCAGGCAAATGATGCCCGGAAGGCGTTCCTTGCCGCCGGCGCCGTGCGGGACCAGAAGCCAGCCTGGAATGCGGTCGCCTTTCTCCGCCACGAAAGTCACATGGCGCCTTGAGTAATGTTCAAGCTCGTCGATGGTGTCGACCTTGGCGTCGAGCGGCAGGTCGGTCGCGGGCGGAAGCCGGCCCATGACCTGCTCCATGCTCGCGCGGATGTGGGAGGCGCGCGTTTGCCAATCGGCCTGGTTCCTGACCGGCTTGCGGGACCCGTCCGACGCCTTGAACCAAAGGAGATCCTTGCGGTCTTCGTACCATGGCGGGGCGGCGGGAAGCGGCATCCGGCTTGAAGTCCGCGCGACCGGGAGAACCCCGCGCGCGGCAAGCGGATCATCAGCGCCTTCGGCCCGTGATGGCGCGGCCAAGGCCGCCGAAAGAAGCAAGCAGGTTTTCAATCGATTTTTCATGGTGCCATTCGCGGGAACTGGATCGGGGGAGGATAACACAACTATCCGGCCATCTTGGCCGATCTTCAATCGGTTTTCATGCGTTGGCGGGAAACATCGGCAAGCGGCGCGCTTGGCCAGCTTGGGAACGCTTCGCGAAAACCCGACCCGGCCGGCGTGGCGACGCCATCGCCGGAAAATGCGAATGACGGTTACTTTCGCGTGAAGCTGGCTTCAACCCTGCCGCCGATGCGCAGTGTTTTGGCGTCTTCGAGTCGGACGATCGCGTTTCCGAAAGTCAGTCCGGGCGCCACCCAGCAGGCCGGGCCTTGCCGGACAAGGGGTGCTGAGTTGGGCCCGATGGCCAGCGTCCAGGACTCTCCCTCCCGCGACAGCGCGGCTTCGCCATAGGCGGGGTGGCGGAAAGTTCCCTCGGCGGGTCCCGGCGGCGCCGCGACTCCGGCCACTTTTGCCAATTCCTGCCGGGTTTGCTCCAAAGATTCCAGGGCCTGCTTTTCCTGAAGCCGCAAATACGGTCCGTTGTAGTCGCGGAACGGATGTCCGAGGACCTCGTCGATGATCGTGTTCGTCAGGGCCAGGTTCAGCCGGGTCAGTTCCAGGTTGGCGAAGACCACGATCCCCAGCTTCCGGTCCGGCAGCAGGGTCATCTGGACGCGGAATCCGTCAATGGCGCCGGCATGGGCCAGCAACGCGTCGCCACGGTGATCGAAGGCCAGCCAGCCAAGGGCATAAGCCATTCGCCGCGTGAAGGGGTGGTGGATCTTCACCTCGTCGGTCAATTCCTGGGGAACGCGCGGCTTGTGCAGTTCCGCCATCGAGGCCGCCGAAACCAGCCGCGAGCCCGAGGAAAGGCCATCGCCCATGTGGAATCGCAGCCAGCGGCACAAATCGGAGGCATCGGCGTGGGCCGAGGCCGTCGGGTCGGGGCCGTTCCAAGGGTAGGCTTCCACCGGCCGGGGAATGAATTCCGCGTCGAGTTGG
Organism: Planctomycetota bacterium; assembly: GCA_018970845.1. GTDB lineage: Bacteria > Planctomycetota > Planctomycetia > Gemmatales > Gemmataceae > REEB421. The sequence continues at coordinate 1,765 of JAGWVO010000398.1, read as the reverse complement.
TAACCCACGGGAATCCTTGCCGGGGGAACTTCCGATGGATCCATCCATGTCGATTCGAGGGCCAAGGGCTTGAGGATTCCTTCCCTTGCCTGGACGGGCCACGGAGCTTTTCCCGCGGCTTCAACCGCCAGTCCGACGGTGGTGTAGACAGTGGTCTGGTAGCGGAATCGTTGTCCGGGGGGCGCCTCGGGAGCCAGGCCGGCGAGGCGCTCGACCCGCGCCCGCATCGACTCCTTGCGGCGGTACCAGAGCAGGTCGTGGGAATCGTAACCCGAACTGTGGCTGGCGGCGTCGCCGAGCGTGATGGGGCGGTAGCCCGAATTTCCGCCCACGCGAAACCATGGCAGGTGGCGCGTCAGCGGGTCGTCCCACGCGAGCAATCCCCGGTCCGCCAACCGGGCGGCCAGGAGGGTGGTGAACGCCTTGGTGCATGAAGCCAGCGGGAAAACGGCGCCGGGATCCATTCGGCGACGCGCGGCGGCATCCGCCATCCCATGCGCCTTGAGGTACCGGATTTTTTCGCCATCGGTGATCGCCACCACGGTGCCTGGCACCCGCCAGAACGCGCGGGCCCGTTCCACGGCCCGGTCGACCCGATCCTCCCAATCGGCCGGCCAAGGCACCGGATCGGCCCCGCACGCCAGCCACACGGTCAACGCGATCCACGGCATGGCGATTCCTCCGCTACGATCAATCCTGTGGGGGAGGATAACGATGCTCAAGCCCGAAACCATCGCCAAAATCGCGTCGGGCCTCTTGGCTTTTGGCGGCCTTCTGGCTGTTTTGGGGCTTTTCCCCCCGTTGTGGATCATTCCGCTGGCCGTGGGTGGCACCTTCACGGCGACCAGCTTCCAGGCCGGCAGGGTCTGCTACCCCGGCCAGCCGGCCTTGTGGGCCGCCTGCGCGGCCTTTCCGCTTGGGGCCACCATTGTCTCCTTCGTCGTGATCGAACAGGCGAGGCAGCTTGCCGTCGGCATGGTCGTTCGCAAGCACGACAGCCAGTTGCGCACCGACCTCTCGACGATGCTCCGCGACCAACCCGCGGACTATCCGCCCGAGCAGGCCGAGGCCCTGAGGCAGGAAAGGCTGTCGAGGGTTGCGGAGATCCTCGCCGACCCGCATCGGTCGGAAACGACGCGGGAGGCCGCGGAAAAGGCTCGTGTGTACCTGGCGGAGGAACTGCCTGGCGAACGCGGATTCCGATACCGGGTGAACCAGGGGCGATTGACGAGGCAACTGACGGACATCGCCGCGGCGGCCACGGGAGAGCCCGCCGCCGGGCCCGTCACCTTGCCTCCGGGCGGATTGATGGCCGCCATGGAAGACCGCGCCGGGCTTGGCGCCAGGTTCCTGAGGTTCTCGCTCGTCGATCTCTGGGCCGACCGGGACCTGTCCAGGAGGGCCGCCTGCGAACTGGAGGAGGTGCGGCATCTACTGGTGTTCCGCTGGGGCGAGCCGGTCATCGGCCCGACGCCTCCGCGTCGTTCATATCCTTGCGAGATCGTCCTTTTGCGTGTTTCTCCCGGCGGCAAGGCCGAGGTCGCCGGGGTGCAGGCCGTGGCCTCCATGGCCGCCGACGACGACCTCGACGATGGCGGAGCCCAGTCCATCCACGCGGGAGGCGACCCCGCCCGATCGGATGCCGTCAGGCGGAAGATCAGGGAAATCCTCGCGGGGCCGCCTGGAAAAAACTGAGTTTTTTTTGAATTTTCGAGAGCCCGGCCCGAATCGGTCGCGGGTGGCGTGGATGTCACCCCGGCCATGG
>JAGWVO010000397.1 GCA_018970845.1 Planctomycetota bacterium | reverse complement strand
TATCTGTAGAAAACAAGACTCCACATGAAATCAAGGAAACGCCAAATCATCATTACAATGCTGACATTGTCGAGCCATGGAATTTCCGGCAGAGGCGTGGATATGGTCTTGAGGTGATCGAGCGATTTTTTGTTGAATGCGCCTCCGTTCATCAGGCCCGCGATCAAGCTGCAAGAACTTTAGCTCTCAATACCGTTCGCAAGATGGAATACGCCGCCATTGAAGCTGAACGAAATGTCGTTGCCGTTGTGCAAGCGATGGAATCCATTCTTTCGAGCCATGCCAATGGTCGTCCTGGTGGCATCGTTACGGCCAATAATCCTGCCGGTGGTTTGCTTTTGTGGCTTCCGGGAGAATCTCAATCCAGGGTTCTGTACCCCGGCAAGATTTAATCGGCTTTGTTTTTCTGAGTTTCTTGCGATAATTTTTTAGCTGATAACCTCAGGAATCATGCCATGACCCACGCGGCCATTCATAGCGGCGAATCCTTATCCAACGCATTTCGTACAGCTTCTTCCCATGTGGAACCCAAGTGCCTGCGCACTTTCACTCCTTCGCAGGCTGTTTTGTCATCCAGTGCTGGCTGTTTTCACTGGACTCCCGAAGGCCGCAGATTGCTCGACCTCACCAGTGGAGTACTTGTTGCCAATCTTGGCCATAATCCCTGTTCTTGGATGTCTCGATTCGGCAAGGCCATGCAATGGCCTGGAAACATTGGATGCCTTTCTTCGAAACCATGTTCGGTTTCTTGTCCTTCACCTTGTGGCGGTTATTTCCGTGCGGTTCCCATGACCGCCTACAACGCGATCACGCCAATTGAGGTTCAGGCATCGAGGAAACTGATTGAAATGCTTCAATCGTGCCGTGGCGGTTCGCGATTCCAACAAGTACTTTGGGCAGCTTCCGGTTCCGAAGCGGTTGTCAAGGCCATTTGGGCTGGAATGGCCAAAGATCGCAACAGAGACATGATCCTTGCAACGAGGAATGGTTTTCATGGAAAGAAGGGACTCGCTGGCGCTGTCACTGGATCTGAACAGGACCGCGAGAGAGACCCCCGTGTCCGATTCATCAGCTTTCCCACCAATGAGTGCCGCGATATCCGGCACCGGGATGACCCATTCGACCCAAGTCCCTATCGCGCCGAACTGGATTCTTTGTGGCGGCAGTTCGGTCGAAGGATTGGAATTCTGATCACCGAACCCTATTTAGGTGGTGGTGGGTCCTACCACCCCCATCGCGCTTACCTCCAGATGCTCGAAAGTTTTTGCAGGGAGCATGACATCGTGTTCATCCTGGATGAAGTCCAAGCCAATTTCGGAAGAACCGGCTCAATGTTTGCTTTCGAGGCCTATGGCTTGGAACCGGACATTGTTGTCTTGGGCAAGGGGCTTGGTAACGGTGTTCCCGTGGCGGCGTCAGTTTGCCGTGCCGACCTCTTATCTGCGATGGATTACGGTGAAGGTTCGGATACATGGAGCGCCAACCCGCTCAATGCCGCGGCTGTTTTGGCGACCTTGGAAGAATTTGAAGCCAGGGATGTTCTTGGACCCATGAGAAAAAGCAGCCGAGTCATTGAAGCGGGTCTTGAGAAGCTTCGATCCCTCCCCTTTGTGGCCCATATCCGCGGTGAGCGGGAAGGAATGGTTTGGGGCGTTGAGATGAAGGATCATGCTGGCCTTTCGGCGCATGAATGGGCTTCTTCCTTGGTTGGCGCGGCTTATCACGGAACCGATGGTCAAGGTCTGCACATACTTGGACCGTTGGCCCGGAAGGTTCTTCGGGTGTCCCCTCCCTTGGTGATAACGGAATCCGAGGCTTCAGAGGGGATGGATTTGCTTCTTCACATTGCCCGTTCACTTGTGGAGACCGAGGCCATGCAACCCAAGGTTCCTGCGGTACTGTCGTCAGTTTGATTTTCCGGAGAGGCTCGATCGCGTGGATACTCTCCTGGATGGGTTTTGCCGATTGTTTCCAGAAGGTTCCTTCCTTTCCCAACTGATGTGCGTCCGGGCCATGGTTGGGTTGATAGCCGTTGGAATTGCTTGCGGACTTGTTGGTTGCCTTGTTGTCGGTAGCCGGATGGCGTTTTTTTCCGATGCGTTGGCTCATTGCGCGTTTGCCGGTGTTTCGCTTGGATTTCTGCTTTTTGAGTTGATCAAACTCCGGATGGGGCTTGCCGATGAGCAATTTTGGTGGTGGGTCACTCCGCTCATGGTGGTTTTCGGGGCCGGGGTTGGAATGGGCGTGTCATTCGTCAGGCAGCGGACCAGTCTTGGAAATGATGCTGTCATAGGAGTTTTTTTCGCGGGGTCTTTGGGCCTTGCCGCCACCTTGAGCCAAGCGATCAGCAGCAGAAAGATTTTCAGCCTTGAAGAGTTTCTGTTTGGGGACCCACTGCTGATCCAATCAGGCCAGATCATCCTTTTAACCGCCGTGCTAGCAATAACAGCCCTGTTCATGGGCCTTGGCTTCAATGGACTTGTTTTGGGAAGCTTCAACACAAGTCTGGCCAGGTCACGCGCCATTTCCATTGACTGGCTGCAAACAGGCTTCATTGTTTTGCTTGCGGTGGTGATCAATGTGTGCCTCAGGGTTGTGGGCGTGCTTCTGATCAACGCCCTGCTCATCGTTCCAGCCGCAATCGCCATGAACCTGTCAAGCAACTTGAGACAAATGTTCTGGATCACCCTTGCCACCAGCGTGGGTCTCTCGGTCACTGGTCAGATCGTTAGCTGGGAGGTCCAAGTCAGGTACGATGTTCCGGTGGGAATAGCGGGAACCATCGTGACATTGGCCGTGTTGGCATTCATACTCACGATGCCGCTGGCCCGTCGCGGCCGTCGCGTTGGCTGAGATTCTTCCGCCCCTTGTCATAGGCCGGCAAGCCGGGGAGAATATTGATTGTTCTTGCTGGGCAATCGTGTCAGCATGTCGCGGGATGATAATCCATGTCTGACGCCCAAATGATTCTCAAGATCAAGGATTTTCTCCTGATCTTCACCAGCATCTTTTACGAAGCCCTGCCCTTCATCGTTGTTGGCGCCCTTGTGGCCGGTTTGCTTGAGGAGTTTTTGCCAGGAAAGCTCCTAACTCGCTGGTTTCCCAAAAATCCAATCGCAGGTGCCGTTCTTGGTTCTGGTCTTGGACTTGTGTTCCCGATGTGCGAATGCGGAATTGTCCCCATCATGCGCCGGCTGCTTCGAAAGGGCCTACCGCTATCGGGTTGCACGGCCTACCTTTTGGCGGGTCCGGTGATCAATCCTGTCGTGCTTTTCAGCACATTCATCGCCTTCAGCGGCATGGGAGAAAATCCTGGCCAGTTGGGTGGCGTCGCCATGACGGCCCTGCGCGCCGGCATGGCCTATATGGTTGCCGTCACGACATCCGTTTGCGTGCATTTGGTTCATTCCGGGAATGAACAGGATGTCCTTGTTCCCTTGGGGGGGCCAT
>JAGWVO010000396.1 GCA_018970845.1 Planctomycetota bacterium | reverse complement strand
CCTCCGTGGCGATGGGGGATCCGGCCCGTCGAGGCAATCCCACCGTAACATCCGTGGAATAAAGCGGATGCCTCGCTCCCGCCCAGCTACCCGCGTGGAGGCGAATGTCGCCGCGGAACGCCTCGGGGTCATCCCAATGATCCTGCGGGACACTGACGACCCCGCTGCAGGTTTCGAACTTGCCATTGGGCGTTATCACCCTGTAGTTCCTGTCGTAAACGATGTAGACACGACCCCTGACACAAACAATCTGGCCCAAATCCCTGTCCCAGCCTCTTTTCCACTCGCCATCAGCCGGCAACAGCGCCTTGGTGGCGTCATGGAAATTGAGAGGCGGCTGCTCAAACTTGGAGGTATGGGGATTGAACCTGATCAGACCGGCGCCATCCGCCACATTGCTGATATAGATGCGCCCCTTCTCATCGATGTCGGCGGTTTGGCCACCCTGAAAGAGCCCCGTGGAGGATTCACCCAGCATGTTGTAACCCTTGGGCGCGTCCCAACGGTTCCCGAAGCGTTCCAGATCTTCGGTCGTGTGAATCGCGAATGCATCAGAAGGGAGGGTGATCGTGGCATCACCGGAGCCTTCAAGCCATCGCTGGTCGAGGGGGACCTCGACCAGCATCTTCCTGTATCCGGCAAGCCGACCTGAATTTTGGTCGAAAAGGCTCTTCCGATAGGAAAAATAAAGGCTGCACCGCGATGGATCCGCGGGGGCGAAGGTCTGCCGGGACACCAAAACGGCATTCATGGACGAAACGCCGGGCATGTCGGCATTGGCTATCACAGGATAGGTGATATCGCTTGAATTGACCGACCTTGGCGAAGGCTGCAGATCGACCGCCCGCAACCGGGAGAGTTCGGGCAGGGGGATTTTCGGCAGGTCGCCGCTCCAGGTGACACCCCTCTCGACAGCGGCTAAAGAACCCGAAGCGAGGCCGGAATGCTGAAGGGTCTCCAAACGTGGAATTGGCTGGACGGAATGCGAACCCACGATTTTTCCGGGAGCCGCCTCGATCGAGAACGATGCCGCGGCGGCATCGCCATATCCAGACAAGTCGATCACCAACGAACTCGGGTGGACTCGATCCATCAGGTCGATCACCCAGCTTCGTTCACCGCCGGTTCCCTTGAGGCGCAAGGTGGCCGAGAGCCTGTCATGCTGGAGGCGCAGTTGTGCCAGGTTGTCGATCCGCATGATCAATTCATCGCCGCTTCGGAAAATCAGAGGTCCGTCTTGGAGGCAGGAAAACTCGAGCAAGTTCAGCGCAAGGATTAACAGGTTCATGACAACACCCCTGCAAGCGTTGAATCAGAAAAGACAACTATTGGACCACAGTGGAATGATGCGAACAGAATTCCGTTCGCAAAAGGAAATATTTGCTTTTCGGTATGAATATCAATGGCCATTCCCGACATCGCGGCATTATAAAGCTGGAATAATTCCGCGTAATCTCAAATAAACCGCTGCAGCACCCGCACTCCGTTGCTGATGCCAGAACATATCTGATCAACCCCTTGCCATTGCCGATGTCTCCAAGGAAACGGAAGCCAAAGTCGCTTGGCATGGCCTGCCAAGGGAGCCTGATGCGAGTGCGATTCCCGACCTAATCGTGCCGGAGAGCATAATCGTGGAGGAACCAAGCCGAAGCCACCGGGCGGGGCGACCAGTCGACCGGGAATAATAAGCCTCAACCGACATTCCAGTTCGCACAATTCTTAGCCAAACAGGGCCCGTACCCCGCGCCAAGGCCATGGTAGCGGCGAACCGGCCGTTTGCCGACCTGCCCTGGAATACAACATCGCCACGGGGATTGACAAAAATACCGGCAAAAGCCGAATTCGAGGCGGATGACTGGCGCAGCATGACGCCAGCCTTGGCAATGGCTGATCCGTTTCGAATGGAGACCACGCGCGCGACGACCTCGCCGTCGCCAGGCATGGCCGCCGATGACCAATGAAACCTGTCCAGCGTCCCCGAGAAACCGGTTCCACCCGCCTGCATGATGTGATTTTGGCCCGAGAGAGTCGTGGAACCCGGGGGAATCGATTGGCCGACATCCTGCGATATCTCAAGAACACCCAAATATTTGCCGGTGGCCGCCCGGACCTTGATGGAATTGGCGGAATCACCACCGGAATTTCTCGCGCGCACGCGAAAATAATAAGTTGTCGAAGCTGACAGGCCTCCGACAATCAGCGATTTGGTTCCCGCGGGCAGAATCATGCTGACGACCGAACCGGAAAATGCAGATCTTATGGATCGCTCAAGCACAAAGCTGGATTCCCCCGTCGAATTGTCAAGCCATGAAACCTGAATCCTGTCCCATGAGATAGGTATGGCCAAGACGCGGGATGGAGGCGCGGGCGGCGCCGGGTCCTGGATCGCAATCACCTTGCCCGACGAATCCAGGTCGAATCGATATTCGCGGCCATTAACGGTGACGCCGTTGATATGCCCCCGAACATCCCGGCTTAACATTGCGAAGGATATTACTTGATTCGACACGCCGTCGTTCTCGCACAACTGCATCTTGCCAAGTCCCTGTGAGAGAACATCCATGAAAAAGAGAACTTCGGTGATGTTGCTGTCATACCCCCTTCGCCAACGATCGATCGCCACCTGGATCCGTCCCTCACCGCTATTCCAAAACTGGTTTCCTTGGGTGGCCAGGCTCTCTTGGGAATTTTGGAGAAACCAATGAATCCCACCCCGCATGAAGCCGTATCGATTCCAGCCAAACCCTGATCCTGACTCGTAAAATGCCGCAAATGTGCTGTTCCAATCGTCCGTCCCGTTCCACATTCCCCGACTCAGCCAAAGTTTCCGGGTCAGTTCGGCGCTGAACCAACCGGTGACCGGGTCGGCGACAAGGTAATTGTTGCCGGCGGCATCATGCCCGCCAGCTTCCACCAGCAACTGTCCCCACCGGTGATAAAGGTCCGGAGAACGCCTCACGAACGCGTCCATGTCATGCATGACTTCGTGATGGATCACAGTCATGAACCAGTTTTCGTTGCCCCGGTCACCAATCACCCTGAAGGCGTCATCACCAAAGCCAAATTCCGCGATACCGTCATCCGGAAAGCCATTGAAACCGTTCTTGAAGTGACCACGGACCAGATAATCCGTCACTCCAAGCCAGTCAGCCATGGTGATACCATTTCCCGGATAAACGCCTCGGGGTATGTTCCGAATCGTCTGGTAAACCGCCTCGGCGCCGCGAGGGTTCTGGAAGTTGTCGATCAGGAAAAGGCCGATGTCCTCCACAAGCTTGCGATAACCACCTCCAGGTTGGTCGCGAGCCGGAAAACCGGAAGCGTCGCAAACAGCCTGACGGGTTTCGGGATCGTAATAGCCGGTCATCAGAGCCGTGAGGCGAATCTGGGCCGCGATGGCCGGCATGCCTGGATCCATCGCGGTGTCAAACTTTTGGTAACGAAAATATCGTGGATCATTCCTGATGAGGT
>JAGWVO010000395.1 GCA_018970845.1 Planctomycetota bacterium | reverse complement strand
CCTGATTCAAGGCACTTTTGAAGCAATGACCTCAATGGATGGAATCCTTCCGTTGGATGTGCCGAACCGGCAAGAATCCAAGGGCGAGGTGGTGGCCTCAATGGTGGTTGGTCCAGGCCATGAATTTGGATGAAGCCAATCCAGGGATGCCTGCCGACCAACTCATCCATGTCCGATGGATTTGGCGAGACAAACAACGCGACAGCATCAAGTCCTGCCGGCCACACTCGCCCTAGAAGGGTTAAATCCTGCTCACTAATGAATCGGGGAGATTTTGGAAATAAATTTAACCCAACGGCGTCGACACCTGCATCGCGACAGCAAATAGCATCTTCAGTCCGCCTGATGCCGCAAACCTTGATCCAGGGCGAAGCAACTGGAGTGTTCAGGCCGCCCTGGTTTCCTGATCTTCTTCCTTGCCATCCCGGATCCAGGCCTTGGGAATCTGCCTTCGGGTCGGGTCGCATGTGTAGCACCACTGGGTGATGGTTGGCTCACCCATTTGCCAAATGAAAAAAGCCCGGCGATTGTTGACAAGCGTTGGAAACCCAACCACTCCCACTTCCTGGTCAAGCAGGGTGATTCGCAAGGCCTCAAGCTCAAGGAAGGCGCCGCGGAGTTCACGACCGCATTCCGAAAGGCGATCTTTCCAATAGTATCCTTTCGACCTTTCGGCCCAATCCAGTTGCTGCACGGCAGGCGGCAACTCCCCTAGTTTGCCTTCAGCCTCGTCCAACGCTTTCGTCCAGTCGATCACATCACGAACAATGCGCGTTACCAGCGGAAGCATTGCCTGGGATTCCTCCCAAGTCAGGATTTCCCCTAGGGTTGAGCGGCCAGACCATTGACCGGTGGAATGATTTTCGGCAAAGCCGCTCATGGACCTTCCTCGGACCCGTTGGCCATGTTGGCGACAAACACGGCCTCACCGATGGATGAATCGGAGGAACCCGGGGTGGCGCTGAAGGGTTTGCCAGACTCTCAAGCCACAGGACACGCTCCTGGGTTGGGTTGCATCGGGTGGAACGGATCATTCGGAGAAGGAGGGTTGTGAACCCTCCGAAACAATCATCATTCCTTCCACCTGACAAAGCCCTCAAGCGCATAGAATTCCGGAAGCCCAAGCAAATCATAGGTTTGCGCTGTTTTCTTGTTGCGATCTTCCGCTCGCTGCCAGAATTCCCTTCGATCGCTTCCCCCGGGAAACATCGCTTTGTCCTTTTGGGACTGGTGTCGGAATATCGCCATCTTCTTGCGTTCCACATCCTCGGGGCTCAATGGCACCGCTCGCTCGATTTCATGCGGTTGCCACTCCTCCCAGGCACCGCGATAAAGCCACACTTCAAATTGCTGTCCCGATTTCCTCACCAATTTCACCGCCGCGAAAATGGCTTCCGCGCACATGCGGTGGGTTCCGTGCGGATCCGACATTTCACCCGCGACATAAATCTGGGCCGGCTTGAGTCGAATCAGCAAATCAGCAATGTCCTGGATGTCCTGCGGATGGATCGGGGCCTTGGCTATGGTGCCGGTCCTATAAAAGCGAAGGTCCATGAATTCAAGCTGTTCGGGCGGAACGCCGCAGGCGGCCGCGCCTGCGCGGGCCTCCGTGGCCCGAATCAACCCCTTGATCTTGAGGACATCATCGGAGTCCGATTGCCCCGGTTGTTTTGCGGCCAGAAAATTCCTCACTCGATCCTTCACCTGGTCGGTGTGCACTGAATCGATCCCGAAAATGCGATTGAATTCAACGACAAAATCGGTGAACCGCCAGGCGTCGTGGTCAAAAACGGCGATATTGCCGCTCGTCATGTAAGCGATGTGAACCTTGTGGCCTTGTTCAACCAATCGGATGAGGGTGCCGCCGACACTGATGACATCATCATCGGGATGCGGGCTGAACAGGAGAACGGTTGATGGCTCCTTCCCGCAAGGATAATGGCAAATGGTTTCGTTCAATTCGGCAAACACCCGTTGACCGATGGAACTGGCGGGGCCGCGTTCCCTGACCAGTCCGTGCAAGTCGTTGTTGCGAAAATCATCCTCGGAAAGCTTGAGAAGCGCTTTTTTCGTGTGGGCGCAAAGGTCGATGACGGCCTTGCGTTCAAGGGCGCTCGTCCACTCGACCTGGCCAACAGCCCACGGCTTGCTGATGGCGGTTAGTCCACCCGCCGCCGATTGATCAAGCACGAAAGTCGCGTTTGGATGATCCTGCAAAAAGCTGGCGGAGATTGCCTCGCTTATGCCGTCCTCCAGCGCCTTGCGGACAATTCCGGCCTTGTGCTCGCCAAAAGCAAGCAAAACCACCTGCCTGGCTTCCAGAATCGTCCCAACCCCCATGGTCAGGGCAAAGTTCGGGACATTCTCCTCGCCAAAGAAGCCGCTGGCGGCATCCCTGCGCGTGACCGGATCGAGGGTGACTCGGCGAGTCCTGCTGTGCCTTGAAGAACCGGGCTCGTTGAAAGCGATATGGCCCGTCCGACCGATCCCGAGGATTTGAAGGTCGATTCCGCCATGCTTCTGGATTTCCCGCTCGTACCGGAGGCAATGGTCCTCGACCGTATCAGGCGGAGTGTCGCCCATCGGAATATGGATGTTTTCCTTGGGAATGTTGACATGGTCAAAGAATGTCTCGCGCATCCACAGGTTGTAGGAGTGCTGGTCGTCAGGACTCATCGGATAGTATTCGTCTAAATTGAAGGTGACGACCCGGGAAAGGTCCAGCCCTTCCTCGCGGTGCAGGCGTATTAGCTCGCGATACAGTCCGACAGGCGTCGATCCGGTCGGCAGGCCGAGCACGGTGTCACGCCCGATCGCCGCGTTCTGCCTGATAAGCCCCTCCACCTGCCTGGCCACATGGCGCGCAGCATCCTCGCTCGTGGCGAAAACCTGCGTCGGAACTCGGGTGCGGGGGAGAGAGATCGGTTTCATGGTCCGAAAATCCAGCCAACGGGTCCGCAGTTATTCCTTCCAGCCATCGCCACGGTAGGAAGCGACAGTTGATAGATTAGACATTCCGGTAAAATTGGCCGGAAAGAAGCGCAATCAGACCGATTTTCGCCTTGAGGCCACAATGCAGATAACGGTCAACGGTAGCCCCCGAACCGTGGTGGAAGGCACCACGCTGCTGGAATTGTTGAACTCCCTTGGATTGCAACCAGGCCGCGTCGCCGTTGAAGTCAACGGTGAGGTGATCCCCGCCGCCAGGCATGCCGGAACCATTCTCATGCCATCCTCGACGCTGGAAATCGTCACGCTCGTCGGGGGCGGAAGCCCCTTCACGGACAGCAACCTGCAGATCGGGGAGTTCCATTTCAAAAACCGGTTGTTCACGGGAACCGGAAAATATGCAACCCTTGAACTGATGGCCGAATGCCTTGCGGCGAGTGGTTGCGAGGTAACCACGGTTGCCGTGCGTCGGGAAAGGCTGGTGGACTCCTCAGGGCGAAGCATTCTTGATCATCTTGACCTCG
>JAGWVO010000394.1 GCA_018970845.1 Planctomycetota bacterium | reverse complement strand
CCCTTGTTTCGCCTTGGATCATGAAGCAGAGCCTGTCCAGTCAGCGGGAGCGTCATCCAAGCTTCCTCCCCAGTCGAACCTTGATGCGGTTTCCGAAATACCATCGGCGATGGATTGTAGCCGGATGCCCGACACTTGGGTTTCACTTAACCATGCGCGTCCGGTCGATTACACCCCAACGATGCCCATGGCGTCGCCTGGTGATTGGGGCGCGGTTATCAGGCGCCCGGCGTGATGGTGTCGGCGGGATCACGCTTGATGTCGATCGCCTTGAATGCCACCGATCCGCCCCCCGGCAGGTTGATGACGAATGGCATGGCCAACGCCGGGCGATTCCATGGCCCGCAATTGGCGAGGTGGCCGGCCCACTCTTTCAAAGGATCGCCATGGCTTGCCAACACGACCACCAGCAGGGATGACGATTTCTTCCACCCAAGCCGCAGAAGCCGTGATGCCCTTGCATCGATTTCCCTTGGCCCCTCGGAAGACACCGGCTTTCCCAAAAAGGCGAATTCCACAAATACCCAGCAATGATTGGCGCCATCGCCCGGGCCGCCAACCCTCAGGTCTCCCGCTTCTTCCAACGGGGTTTCCGCGCCAACACCCTCGCTGGCATAGCTGGGCCCTGCCGCCACCTCGCAAAAAGGGTAGGTCGCTTCCCGCGCCTTGCAGGCGAGGAACGATTCCGAAGCGATCCAGTCGCGGAACGGGGCGCCCGAGCCGACCATGGTTTCGAGCGTTGCTTTTTTCTTCTCGAACCATTCACACAAGGTCTGAAAGACATCGCTGGTGAATTGGCGCGGATCCTTCATCACGGGTTATCCATGGGTTTGGCCAGGCTCACAACATTGAAGCTATCGTTGTAGCCGACGGATTGGATGGATGTGCATTTGGCCATTCCCATAGGAGGGCTTCCCAGCCTCGCCGGGGCATGGATGCCTTGGCAAGCATGGTTGATGAAATGGCCAATCCCATCTTGTTCGAAAATAGTGCCATGCCTGTTATTGAAATTTTCTCCTGACAGGCTCCGCAACTTGATTCTGGCCAGTTCTGCAGCCCATTCAACTCGGCTCATTGCCGGCGGACGAAGGCAAGATTACATTCATGGCTGATTTTGAATTCGTTGCAATCCCATGGGGTTTTCAATGCGCCAGATCCTGCCTGTCATGGCGGCACTTTGCATGGGGACGGCCCACGCCGCCGAACCCGTCACGCGGTCGGCGAAAAGCGGGCCGTGGTCGGCTCCTGAAACCTGGGACACCAAGGCCGTTCCGGCCGCTGGCGCCCGAGTTCTCATCAGGCAAGGCCACCATGTCACTTACGACACCAAAAGCCCCGAGGTGATTAGGGGCATCTGTGTCAGCGGCGTGCTGAATTTCAATCCTGACAAGGACACCGAACTCAATGTCGGGCTCATCAAGGTTCAGCCGGGTGACGAGTATTCCGAGGATGGTTTTGATTGCGACATGCAACACCCCGGCCGCTCGCCGGGATCAGCCGAGGGCGAAACGGCATTGCTGATCGGCGTGCCTGGCAAGCCGATCGCCAAGTTCGCCAAAATCCGCCTTCATCATGTCACGGGCATGAACAAGGAATCCTGCCCGGCGATCGTGTGCTGCGGCGGAAGATGGGAATCCCACGGCCAGCCGATGAACCGCGCCTGGGTGAAACTCGGGGCGAATGCCGGCCGCGGCGACACAACCCTCTCGCTCGCCGAACCCGTCACCGGGTGGAAGGCCGGCGATCGCGTCGTCATCACCGGCAGCCAAGTCCATGGGGCGGCCAACGGCCGTTCCGAGGCGGAGGAGCGGATCATCAGTTCGGTTGATGGCTCAAGCCTGAAATTGGCCCAACCTCTGGGAATGTCACACCTGGGAGAAGGCGACTACCGCGCCGAAGTCGCCAACCTCAGCCGCAACATCGTTGTCGAGTCGGCCGATCCGGCAGGCATCCGCGGCCACACCATGTACCACAACGGTTCTTCCGGATCGCTCACCCACACGGAGTTCCGCCACCTCGGCAAGAAGGACACGCTGGGCCGCTACGCCCTTCATTTTCACCTGTGCCGCGACACCATGCGGGGAAGCGCCGTCGTCGGCAATTCCATATGGGATAGCCATAATCGCTGGCTTACCATCCATGGCACCGACTACCTTGTCGCCCGCGACAACGTCGGTTACCAGAGCATCGGGCACGGGTTCTTCCTCGAGGATGGCACCGAAACCTTCAATGTGCTCGACCGCAACCTCGCCATCGGGGCCAAGCCTGGAAAGAGGTTGCCCAAGCAGGTCCTGCCATTCGACGGCAACGAGGGGGCCGGATTCTGGTGGACATGCAGCCTGAATTCCTTCACGAGGAATGTCGCCGCCGAATGCGGCAACTACGGCTTCCGCTACGAGGCCACGCCCACAAGCGCCCTCAAGCTCATGTTCCCCATCAGGCAGCCGGATGGCACCACCAAGCCGATGGACCCGCGGACCCTGCCATTCGTCAGGTTTGACGACAATGAGGCGCACTCAAGCCACGGTTTGTACGGAGTCAACCTCGGGGAGGGAGTCGCGAGGGTTGGCCCCGATGCCGCGCATCCCTTTGTCGTCAGGAATCTCAGGATCTGGGATGTGCATTACGCGTTTCGCGCCCAGGTTCCCAACCTTCGCGTGAGCAACCTCGCGATCCACAAGGCCGCTTACGGCATCTATCATCCCCACTTCGATGGTTGGTATCTCAGCAATGTGCTCATCAGCCAGACCAACACCGAACCGTTCAATCGCGGGCACGATGACCTCAGCATCCAATACGGCACCCTCGTGGTCGACGGAATCACCTTCGACTCATGCCGCAGCGGAGGAATGCCCCTCATCCAGATTTCCGACGACAATCCCACCGGCAGCGCATCATCGCATTTCCGGGGGGTGAGCATCGTGAATTGGAACGACAATTCAAGGCAAAAGGCCGTCGTGAACCTGGGAGGCGGGCCCCGGCCGACTCCCAAGACTCCCAAGGGAGTTCCCGTTTATCTGCACGATTGGAACGCTACCGGAAAAACCATGGTGGTTGTCAGCGTGAAGTCCGGCGAGTTCAAGGCGGAACCCGGGCGATTCGCGGCCGTCGCCGGGCTAACGGGTGATGAGTCGAGGGCTGCCGAGGCCAAGGACGCGGCTTTTCCAGCGGCACCCGCCCTGGTGGATGACCTGCCCCCAGCCACGGTTGTCACCAGCGTTACGCGCCAAGGATCCCGCGTCCGTGTCGCCGGAATCTCCACCGACAACAATTCCGTTGGCCATGTGGCGGTATCGCTTTCCGCGGGCTCCTCAATCCGCAAGGTGGCGGCCGAGGTCAATGGCATCGACTGGGTTGCCGAGTGGGATGATGCCCCCTTGGGGACGCTCATCATCGAGGCTGTTGCCAAGGACATGGCGGGGAATCTGGAAAAGACCCCGGCCACGGTTCGTCTTCCTGGCGCTCGTTGACTTGGT
>JAGWVO010000393.1 GCA_018970845.1 Planctomycetota bacterium | reverse complement strand
ATCGTCGAAGCCGACAAGGCAACGCCAGGTCAGGTCGGCGACCGCCAGGCTGACAATGAAGATGAGGATCGTCATGGCCCATTGGATTGAGTCGTCAACCGTCGTGGAATGATTGAAATGGGAAGCCACGCCCCGCCAGGCTTGGATGGAGATGAGGGCCACCTCAAGAACCAGCGCCGTTGCCCCCGCCCATGCCCACGCCTTGTCCGCGCGTCGAGGCTTGACGCGAGCCAGCACCCAGCCGAGCGACCAGGCCGTGAGGGCCGAGGAAAAACCGAAAAGGATCGGCTTGCGCCATGAAACCGGGCCTTCCCAAGCCATGGGAGAGTCCAGTTGAACCATCAAGTGGAAGGCGCCGGAAGTGGCGAGGATCCAACCGGCGATCATCCACGGACCGGAGGCGTGCATGGCGGCCCCTGATGGCGGCGGGCCGGTCGTCAATCGACCGGCCCAGGGGGATGGGGCATGACCGGCGCCAGGCTCAGGCGCTCAGCTTGGCGCTCTCGGGAAGCTGTTCGAAGAGCGGCTTGAGGCCCTTCACCACTTCTTCCGTCACGACGAACTTGCCCTTGGTTTCCAGTTCGGGCAGGTCGTAGAGCACATCCAGCATCACCTGCTCGATGATGCTGCGGAGGCCGCGGGCGCCGGTGTCGCGTTCCATCGCCAGCTTCGCGATGGCGCTGAGCGCGCTGGGTGCGAACTCGATCTCGGCACCCTCCATCTCGAAGAACTTCTGGTACTGGCGAGTCAGGGCGTTGCGGGGTTCGGTGAGGATCTTCACCAGGGCCGTCTCGTCGAGCGGATCGAGGGGCGCCAGCACCGGCAACCGGCCGATGAATTCGGGAATCATCCCGAACTCGATCAGGTCGTCGCTGGTCACCTGCGAAAGCAGTTTGCCGAGGTCGGTTTCGCGGTCCTCCGCGACGCTGCCGAAGCCGAATCCCTTCTTGCCGATCCGCTTCGAGATGAATTTCTCGAGGCCCACGAAGGTTCCGCCGCAGATGAAGAGGATGTTGGTGGTGTCCAGTTGGATGTACTGCTGCTCGGGGTGCTTCCTGCCGCCTTGCGGGGGAACATTCGCGACGGTGCCTTCAAGCATCTTGAGCAGCGCCTGCTGGACTCCCTCGCCCGATACATCGCGCGTGATCGACACATTTTGCGATGTCTTGCCGATCTTGTCGACCTCGTCGATGTAGATGATTCCCTTTTGCGCGGCCTCCACATCGAAGTCGGCGGCGTGGAGAAGTTTCAGGAGGAGGTTTTCGACATCCTCGCCGACATATCCCGCCTCGGTGAGCGTGGTGGCGTCGCCGATGGCGAACGGCACATCCAGCACCCGGGCGAGCGTCCTGGCCAGCAGGGTCTTGCCTGATCCGGTGGGCCCGATGAGCAGGATGTTGCTCTTCTCGACCTCGACATCACCCGGGGCATGGGTGCCGGCGAGCGAAAGGCGCTTGTAGTGGTTGTGAAGGGCGACGGAAAGCACCTTCTTGGCCCGCTGCTGGCCGATCACATATTGGTCGAGCTTTTCCTTGATGGTGCGGGGGGTGGGCGTGTTGCCCGTGACCGGCTTGCCGGTGGTGCGGCGGCGCTTTTCCTGCTCGATGATCGACTGGCACAACTCGACGCATTCGCCGCAGATGAACACATCGGCGGGCCCTTCCACCAGCGGCCCGACATCCCGGTAGCTCTTGCGGCAGAACGAGCAGGAGGCGTTGCGGGAACGGCTGCTGCCACCGGTGGGTTTCCGGTTGTTGCCGCCGGGGGGTAAATCCTTGGTGCCCATGCCTTCTCCAGGGTGCCTCTCCGGCAATCATGCGCCGGGGGCCAATGTCGGTTCAAGACCTAGTTGGGCGGTAAGTTCGGGAGGGAGTGTGGAGCCGCTTCCTGCCTGCGCCATGCCCGATTCTAATGAATCGGATTCATGCGGCGCAAGCGTCGGCTAGGCCTTGTCGGCGGGATTTTGAGGCTGATCCGTCGGCGGCGGGCCCTTCCGGGCCTCCTCCGGTACCAGGAATTGCCCCAACTGCTCGGGAGGAACCTCGCGGCCCTTCATGCCCATGGAGGCCCTCAACTGGACCTCGAGCTTTTCCCGCAGCTTGGCGTATTCCTCCGGTTCGATCAGTCCCTCATCCAGCCAGCGCCTCAGCTCGGCCAACTGGTCGTGCGGGGTGCACGCCGGGGTGTCGTCCTGCCGTCGCCACTGATCCACCTTGCGGATCAGCCATGCGGCCGCCAGGAGCGCCACCACCAGGATCATGCAGGTCAGCACGAAATCCGTGGTCTTGTCAGCCAGAAGTGCCGTCCATCGCTCAGTCCCAGACATGCTCGCCTCGCGCTGGTTGGTCCGCCACTGGGTGGGAATCATCCGGCGCACTCGATTATACCCACCCCTTGGGCAACGCAAAAAAACTTGAGTTCTTCGTGAGCGTTCACGGAAGGGGCTGTCCGTCAGTCCCCGCAGAATCGGCGCGCTCCGAACTTCCATCGCCTCCGGCAGGTTCCAGCCGGGACAGCAGGCGGGCGAAATCGGCAAGCCGGCAGGCGTTGATTCCCGGCCACCGTGGGGAGGGATTCACCCAGTTCACAAGGTTGAAGTGGTCTCCCGGCCATGTCTCCTGATGCGATCCCCAGCGCGCCGAGGTCGCCGACACCATGCCGTCGTTGGCTCCCTCGTCCCTCCCGAGCCATGGCCCGGTGATCGCCCTGTGGGGCAGTTGCCTGAAGGCTCGCCGGCATTCATCCGGAAACACCCCCGCAACCGACTGGTACAAGACTTCCGGACAATCCGGATGCAAGGAATTGAATTCCGCGGCGCCCGCGCGGCTCAGTTCCCGCAGGAGTTCCGGTTCCCATCCGAGCGCACGCAGCAATGCCCTCGTCGCGCTTTTGGGCCTCGCCCACGATGCGACGCCGTCGGCCACCACGGATCCGCGATGCGGCGTGCCCAGCGTGGTGAGGCTCAGCGCCCGGCGGCCCCAACCCAAACCGGAGATGATCTGCCGGCAATCGAGCCCGCCCATGCTGTGCCCCACGAGGTGAACGGCCTCGTTGCCGAAGGCGGCCTCCACCTGGCGGGCCACCTGCGCGGCGCGCGTGGCGATCCGCCCGCAGGGATGCGACCGCGTCACCAACACCCGGTTGCCCGAGGCGCGGATCCAGTCGGGGAGGTTGGCGAAGTAACGGAAGCTCCACCGGCCTTTTCCCACGGAGTCGAAGCCGAACAAGCCGTGGGCCAAAACAATCGGGTGGCTCAGCCGGGGCGCCGGTACGGCCTCGACGGCCATCACGCCGTCTGGGGCGGACGCCAGCGCGCCGCCACCACCAGGACGGGCAGCATGGCCAGCACCAGCAGTCCGCCAAGGGCGAAAGGCAGCACGGGCCATGCCCTGTACAGGGTCAGGCCCAGCACAGGCCCCACGATCCGCGCCAGCGCCGAGCATGACTGGTTCACCCCCAAAATTTCACCCTGCCGGGCC
>JAGWVO010000392.1 GCA_018970845.1 Planctomycetota bacterium | reverse complement strand
AATCACGACAAGTGCCCCTGAAATAAACAAAACAGGCGAGATCAATGCTTTAGGTTAAACCGCCAAGGCTTCCCATTCCAGCAACAGTTCATGATGAAATCATGCAAGTTGAAACGATGGAATCGGGTTGAACGCCTCAATCGTCAGAAAAATCAGGGCTGAACATCGGCAAGTTTTGCCGAATGAATCTGTGGGCATTTCAGGAGCGCACAGATTGTATATGCCATTGCAGAAGGTGGGATCAGAAGATAGATTCTAGTATCGCACTGTTGGTGGATTGTGCATGGCTGATGGAATGGCCGCGGAGATTCGGTGCCATGGGTCGTCATGCCAATCCGAAAACCGGGAAGCGACCGACCGCCAATTACCGGCCACCGCCCAGGCTTGAGTCACTCGAAGCCAGGGAAACGCCCGCCAACATCCAGTTTTCGTTCAACGCTGGCAGCTTGACGCTCTCCACCATCAATGCCTCGATTGGCGCGACCAACCTGACCCTTGATGTGCTTGCCGGAAGTTCTTCCCATGAGTTGATCCTTCAAAGCACCGAAGACCTGTTTGATGGCGGAAACGGCAACCAGGGAAAATCAGTCACGCTCTCCTTCAACAAGGGTGGTGGTTTCACCGACACACCCACCCAGTTTGCCGCGGCCCTCAGGAGCATCTCGCTGGGCACCGAGGCGGCCGTCAGCGAAACCATCTCATTTTCCAACCTTTCCAACGCCAATTTTGGGGGAACATCGCTTTCCCTGGCCGTCAATGAGACCGGTGCCGGCGGAAATGACCAGGTCACCTTGAACGGCTACCAGGCTGGAACCGGGTCGGTGGACATTTCCTCCCGAACCATCGTGATCAACGGCGGACTATCCGCGGCATCCATCGCCTTGGCGTCGGCACGGACAGGCGGCATCGCGCTGTCGGCCAGCCAGCAGGTCACCAGCTCGGGAAAGATGACGGTTGACAACGACGGCACCCTCACCATCGCCGCCGGAACCACGGTCAGCACGGGCGCTGTATCCGGCGTGGGTTTCACCCAATCGGGCAGCGGATCCGTGGAACTTGGCGGATCCATCATTACCGCGAACGGATCGGTGTCGTTCAACGGCGCGGTTTCCCTGCCGGCCGCCGCCGGAACCAGCATCGTGAAAACCGTGGCTTCCAACGGAAGCGGCGGGGTGATCGATTTCACCTCGACTGTCAGCGGCGACGCCACCGCGCGCCGCAACCTTCAGGTGGTGTCGGGTTCCAAGTCGATCACCTATGGCGCCAGCGTCACAAATATCGGTGTGCTCCGCCTACAGGAAGACAGCGCGGGCATCACCGGCAAGGTGGAGTTCGTGGGCGAGGTGAATGCCTCCGGCCTCGAGACATTCGCCCGGGCCTACGAGGTCGCATTCAACTCCAGCGCCTCCTTCAGCGATCCCATTGTCATGGCAAGCACGGGAGCGTTGACGCTCGGGGATGCGTCCGGCGTCGACAGTTTCACCTTCGCCGGCGGTTTCACGAACACCGCCGGTGCCACGAACCTCGACGGCGATACCCTGCAAACCACCAACGCCCATTTTGTGGCAGGCAACTTGCGGGTGAAGAAGGAAGCCTCCATTGCCACGGGTTCGGGCGCCATCCAAGTGTCGTCCCTTTTTGCCGATGGCGTGAAGGCGACACTGACGAGCGGATCGGGTGGCATCAGCCTGGGTACCATCGACTCGGGAACAACGGTCATCGACACGACCGGATCCCTGACCGTGACAGGACTGGTCGGGAACACCACCCTGCCCGACTTGGTTCATATCAAGCAGGCTGGCGGCGGGGCCGCTTTCCAAGGGGTTTTCAAGTCTGTTGAAGCGCGCATCGCGGCTACCAACACCGGCACGGTCACATTCCAAAAAGCGACAACCGTTTCCACGCTGTCAGCCTTGGGGGGAAATTATTCGCTTCGGTTCGAGGCCGACACCACCGTCGATTCCTCTCCCGTCACATTCGCCAACTTCGGCGCTCTCGCCCTTGGCAATGACGCGTCGGACAAGCTGTCGTTCACGAATTCCCTCACGGCCAAGTCGGCCTCCAGTCTCAGCCTCGCCGGATTAATCACCGCTGGCGATGCCATCGACCTTGGTGCCGCGACCTTGGCGGCGGCTGTCTCCTTGGAATCGGGATCCAGTCTGGCCATCGGCGCCGTTTCCACGGGGGGCAACCCTTTGACATTGGAGGCGGCTGGCAATCTCACGGTGGGTACCGTTGCCGACCTGCGCGGGGGACTGACCATCTCGGACGCCGCCTCGGCCTCCATCGGCGCGCTGGGCGGCTCCAACCGTGGTTCCATCACCCTCACGGATAGCCAGGGGGCCATTTCGTTCACGGCCTCCGTGAACGCCACGACGCTGTCACTGGTTTCCAACCAGTCGGGCGGGGTGAGCTTTGCCGATGATGTCGCCGCCGGTTCCTTGACCGCCGGCGCGGCGGCGGGCGACATCTCCTTCCTTGGCAATGTCATCGTTTCCGGGCAGGCATCGCTGTTGACAACGGGCGGCATCACCTTGGGCAACGCCGATGCTGACACTTTCACCTTCACCGGTGGGTTGACTCGGTCAGGAGGGTCAACAGCGATCCGTGGTTCGGTTTCAACCTCGGGAAATGCGGGAATCTCGCTCGCTGATGCGGCTTTCAGCGGCGTATCGTCCTTAACCACCGCATCAGGCCAGGTCTCCCTCTCGGGCACCGCCACACTCGCGGCTGGAACCTCGTTGTCTCTTGGATCAACATCGGGCGGCATCACCGTCGCCGGAGATGTCGATGGGGTGGCCGTTGGCGCCGGCGGCTTGTCGTTGTCCACCGGGGGAACCATCTCATTCACAGGGTCCATCGGCGCCACGAAGGCCATTGGCGCGCTAACCATCAACGGCAGCGCCGGTTCCCGGTTTTCAGATTTGAATGTCGGGACATTATCGATGGCGGCCACGGCCGCCGGCGCTGGCCAATTGCTGAACTTCGCCGGTGATGTCACGGTCACCAGTGGATGGACCATGGGGTCGGGGACCCACAACTACGACTTGGCGATGACTGGAGCGTCGGTATCGGTCGCCGGAGCCACGGTGATCGCCGCCAAGGGCAACCTGACACTGGGCGACGCCGAAGATGACTCCCTTGTTTTCTCAGGCGGTTTGACAGTGACGGCGGCCTCCGGGATTTCGCTCCGAGGATCGGTATCCACGCTGGGTTCCTCGGCACTGACCTTGGGGGATGCCGACACCGCCGTTTCGGTTTCGGGCAACTCCACGATTGGCGGAAGCGCGACCGGGGCCGTGTCCCTTGGAGGCCTTTTGCTGGCATCCGCTTCCGGGTTGTCACTGGAATCCGCGGCATCGATCTCGGCCCGTTCCATCGAGGGCGTTGCCAGCGCCACGGGAACTTCCCTCACGGTGAACGCCGGGGGTTCGTTTTCGGCCACCGGGAACATAGATCGGGTCGGAACGCTTGAGATCAACAAGGC
>JAGWVO010000391.1 GCA_018970845.1 Planctomycetota bacterium | reverse complement strand
CCAGAGTCTCATGGGGCTGACGCCCCACGCTCGCCATTCAAATGACGCCCCACGCTCGCCATTCAAATGACGCCCCACGCTCGCCCTTTATATGGAGTGGCGCCCGACACTCGCGGCTCATGGGGCTGACGCCCCGCGCTCGCCACTCATCGGGTTATTTTGGAGTATTTCGGGATCAAGTACCCACCGACTGTTTGAATCCCCGTTTCGGAAAGCCATAATGAGGCCAACCGGAACCGGGGCCGTTCCATGCAGCCGGACAAAAAACACCGCAGATCCATCAAGGGCAAAAAAGGCCGGGCCAAGCTGTTCCTCAAGGCCCACCTCGGCTGGCTGAGGGGATGGCCGGTGCAGGCCGATGACGGCTCCCTCCGCTGGATGCGGTTGATCGTGAACGAGAATGACGAGTGCGTCATCACAGAAACGCCCGTTGACGCGGCGCTCCTCAGGCAAGCCGCGACAACGCTATCCAAGTTGGTCAAGGAGCATCCGGAACAGATCCCGGCCATCTCGAACGGCGCGGAGAATTGGGCGGAGCGAACCAAGGCGATGATCGAGGCGCTCAAGCGCGCCTGGACAGGGAAAATCACGGCTTCCGCGGCGCTGGGAGAAATCGTCTCGGCATGGCCCAAGCGTGAACAGGCGCTCATGAAAAGGATGGCTAAGGAACACCCCTCCCAATACTGGATCGCCGAGTTGCTGGCTTGGCGAAACAACCTGACCGCCAACAGGATGGCGGCGCTGGCCCCGTGGCTCGCGGACAACCTGGGAGCCGTCGGGCGGATGGCGCATCTCGCCGGACATGACCAGGGAATCAAGCTCGCCGTCCTCATTTCCGTGCTTGTGGAAACCGATGGGGCGGATTCAATCAACTACTGGGTGGATATCCTCTCCTGGCCCAAGGCCTGGCATACGCCCCTGCTGGATCCGCGGTCGGAATGCCACGAGGTGATCGATAACCTCAAGGAAGCCAGGGGCTGCTGGAGGGCCAGGCGCCGCTGGCCGGGATGGCGGCCGGAAGGCCACACGACGGCGGGGGCATTCCTCGAACGACTTATCTGGAGTTTGCCCGGCCGGAAAAAGGATCGAGATGGCATCACCTTGCTCGCGGGCACGGTTTTCAACAGGGAAGCCATCAGCAAGGCTGACGAAACCGGCAAGTCCTTGTGGACCAACCTGAACGAGGCTCTCAAATGGCTTCTCGGCAAGGCCCGAAAGGGACTCTGGCCGGAGGAAGCCGAGGCGCTGGACAAATGCCTCGAATCCGCCAAGGAATTATCAACCTCGCTACCGGTCATCAACTTTCAAGAGACGGCGGATTGGCTCTTGCTGATGTGCGACCACACCGGTTCGCACGACTGGCGGAAATTTTCGGGTTTGCTCGGATCGCTGCCGCTGGAAATGAACGGTTGTTTCCCAAGGCACCTGGCCTGGAATTTCCTCGCGAAAATCATGGCCATGGGAAACCGGAATCTCCTGGAGGCCGCTTTCCGTTTCCTGGAAGGCGCCCCAGTCGATGAAATCCCCGATTTTCTCGAGGCGATGCAACTCGAGAAATATGAGTCCTCCTCCTGGCTTGAAAAAATGGCTGAGACCGCCGGGCTTTCCGCCGGAAAGCGGATCAGGGCCGAAGATTTCAGGCACTGGTTCGAGGCTGTGCGGCGGTTCGCCTCGCGAGTGCCCGGGATCTTGTCCTCAAGCGACGCTTGCATCAACATCGGCCACCTGTCTTTTCACATCCGCGAGAGCGACAAACTGCTTGACGCCGGTGTTTCCCTCCACCGCCACCAGTGGTTCGGCGACTCCCAGTCGGCGGGTTTCTTCGACCTGGCCTTCAGGTTCGGCTCATTGGAAGCCGATCCCGTAGCCATCCTGGCGGCCATCGCCGGCTATCACGCGACGCGCCGGAACATTGAAAACACCCATGATTTTGTCTCGCAATTCAACCAACTCATCGACATGCTCAACGCCTCGGGCAGAATCAGCGACATCACGCCTCTTCTCCAAGGCAAGCCCGACATCGCCCGCTTGCGGTCGCTGGCGCTCAAGTCGTCGGCATTCCTTGCCATCACGGGGCCGGGGGCTGTCATCCATCGGCAGGGCTTTCCGGAATTTGATTGGCCGGAACGCTACCCGCGCGAATTCCAACCGCTGCTTGAGCGGATCGGAACCCTGTCCGCGAACGCGCGGGCCGTTGTCGGAAACATATTGGACACCGATTTTCCCGACCGAAACCTCATCGCCGACGAGGTCGCCAACCTTTCCGCGCGCATCGGCACAAGCCGCGAGGCCCCCGGCATGGCCGAAAGGCTGTCCAACCTCGAGGGCGTCCTGGCAAGGGGCCCGAAAAAGCCATCCGCCAGGCGGCTGAAAAACCTCGAGGACAAGCTCAAGGCATGTGTCAGCCGAAACGCCCCTGCCTCGCTCGAATCCGACCTTTCAACCGCCGTGCTCAAGGCCGTTGGCTTCGAGGACCGCGAGCCATTGCCGCGCTTTCATGACATCGCCATCGACATCCTGATGGCGATCCTTGGCGTTGAAGATCCACGCCAGCGGGAACTCGGCATGGCGCTCTGGAAGGAGGGACTCAAGGCGGGGCCTTGGGCCCCCATGGCCGATCATCCGGCCAACAAGGCCTTTGTGAAAAAAATGAAAGGCATCGGTGTCCAGATGGATCCGTGGCTTGCTCCACCTCCGCCATCGGACACGCCCACGGCCAACGGAAAGATTTTCCAGCTGGGGATCAGCCTCGACCCGTTCGACATCCTCATGATGGGCGAACACTTCAAGTCGTGCCTGTCGCTTCACGGAGGAAACTTCTACTCCACGATCACGAACGCCGTCGACATCAACAAGCGCGTGCTCTACGCGCGGGATCCGGCCGGCAAGGTGGCGGGCCGATGCCTGCTGGCCCTCACCGAACAGGGCAGGATCCAGACATTCCATCCTTATTGCCACGACGGGAAGGCTGAATTCGACAAGTTGGCCAGCGCCTTCGCAAGCGACCTGGCGGCTCGAATGGGCACGACGACATCGCTGAAAGGCAAAGTTTCAACGCTCGTCGCCGCCCGATGGTACAACGACGGGCCTGAGGACCTGTCGCACCGGTTCGACTTCACGCATGAAGGTTCGGTGTTCCGGATGGTGGTGCCCACCGTGAGTCCTGAAGGGTTTGCCCGGCTTCTTGCGCAAGCGGCGCATCCCCTCGGCATCGACCATGAAGTCATCACGCGGACCTTTTGGGTCGACGAAGTCAGCGCGCGTCCCGAACTGGTGGAACAACTCGCAAGCATGCTCGAATCATGCCGGGATGTGCCCATTGACACCTGGACAATGTTCGCGGCCAAGGCCATCGCCGGCGGACTCCGCGACACGGCGCTGGCCATTGTTGACAAGCATTTTCCAAAGGGGATGGAAGGATTGCTTCGCTGGTTCAAGACGAGGTTTTATCAGACGGACGCATTGGCCATCATCGGCCTGATCGGAGAAG
>JAGWVO010000390.1 GCA_018970845.1 Planctomycetota bacterium | reverse complement strand
GGTCTGGGCGCCGACGTAGTTGGCCATGATCTGGTCGGCGGAGATGGAGATGTTGATGCGGTCGCGCGAATCGGCGTCGGGCAGCCGGGCGGTGAGCCAGGTGGACAACTCCAGCGCATGCGGAGCCCCACCGAACGGCGCGGTCGGCACGCCCGCGATGCCCTTCATCATGAGGCACTGATCCATGATCGGTTGCAGCGAGCGGAGGATGGGCGGCGAGGCGCGGAGGAACTCGTCCTGACTCTTGGGCCAGAACTGGTCCATGATGACCCCGTGGGGCATGTACATGAAACCCAGGCGCACGGGCGGCTTGGCGGGCTTTGATCCCCGGCCCGCCGCCCAACCGAGTGAATCCAGAAGCGGCAACGCCAGCGAGACACCCACCCCCTTGAGGCAGGCGCGGCGGCCGATGGTTGTCGAGGTTGTCATGGTTGGCTCCTCATTTGACTCGGCGATGGGTGAAAGGATAACTGGTGGCGATTCCGGCGATGAGGTCCCCCACCCGGTAGCCGTCACGCGCCAATGACTCCATGAGTTGGTCCAGCACGATTTCGTCATAGCCTTCAAGCTGGCGGCACAAGGCGTAGGCAAGCCATTTGCCGGCGAGGTTGCGCGCTAGTTCCTCCCTGCGCGAGGCGATGATGGCCTTGAGTTCCCCGGGGGTTTCGAATCGCTTGCCGTCCGGCATTTCTCCCTTCGAATCGATCGGCGCGCCCGAGTCGTCCTTGTCGCGCCAGCGGCCGATGGCGTCGAAGCGCTCCAGGCCGAAGCCGATCGGATCCATGATCTTGTGGCAATTCGCGCAAACGGCATTCGCCCGGTGCATCTCGGTGCGCTGGCGCAGGGTGAGGCCCTTGCCATCCTTCTTGTCCCGATTGTCCAGGGCGGGCACATTCGCCGGGGCGGGAGGCACATGCTCGCCCAGCACCTGTTCGAGAACCCAGACCCCGCGCTTGACGGCGCTGGTCCGGTCGGGAAAGGAGGTCGCGGCCAGGATGGCGGGCATGCCGAGGATGCCCCCCCGGTTGGCATTCTCCAATCGCACCTTGCGCATGCCCGGGCCCGTGACCGTTTTCTCCAGTCCGTACAGCTTGGCGAGGCTTTCATTCATGTAGGTGTGCCCGCTCTCGATGAACTCAGAGACGGACAGGTTCCCCCGGACGATCTCCTCGAACAGCATGCGAGCCTCATCAATCATCGCCATTCTCAACGCGGGGGTCATTTCGGGAAACTTCGCCGGGTCGAAGCGCATCTCCCTCAGGCCGCCAAGCCTGAGCCATTGAACCCCGAATCCATCAAAGAGGGCCCCCGACCTGGGATCCGCGAGCATGCGCCCCACCTGTGCCCGCAGCGCGGAGGGTTCGCGCAGTTTTCCGGCATCCGCCAAGGCCAGGAGTTCGGCGTCGGGCATGGTGGACCACAAGAAATACGACAATCGCGAAGCCAAATGATGGTCGTCCAGCGGGACGATCGGCCCGGCGGGAGGCGATGATGGCGCAGGGGCGATGAAAAGGAACTGGGGAGAGACGAGCAACGCCTTGAGCACCAGGCGCAGCGAGCCATGGTGATCGAGCCCGTTGGCCCTGCCGAGGTCGAGGACACGCATCAGCACGCCAACCTCGTCGTCCGTCGCGGGACGCCTGTAAGCCTTGCGGGCCAGCGCCCGGACAACCTTGCCGGCCGCCTCGCGCCCGTCGCTTCCCTTGGGCGGCGCCTTGCCGAACAGCCTGTCGAGGGCGTCGATGGCCGGAGCACCCGCGGGGCCAAGGGCGATGTCGAGCGCCTCGTTCGCGATCGCCAGGAACTGTTCGGCCTGCAGCGGCGAGATCGTGTTCAGGTATCCCTCGCCGGGAACCTCGTCGGGCAGTTTCCCGGCCACCGAAGGATCAACGCCCAGGAGGTCGCGCAGCGTGTTGCCGTATTCCACCTTGTTCAGCCGGCGAAGGACAAACAGCCCGGGATCCCGCGGATTGAGGTGCTTGATTTCAGGAACCCAGGCGATGAACTTCCCTCTTTCCGCGTCCGTCGGTTGCCTGGCGGCGTCCGGCGGCGGCATGACATGTTCCTTCACATTCACCATCGAAAGCTGCCATTGCTTGCGCAACTCCCCCGCACCCGGACGCTGGAAGGCGCCCGCGAACGACACCCCACCCTGCTTGGCCCTGTTGTTCCTGCCGTGGCATTCCACGCAGTATTTGTTGAGGAAGGGCGTGATTTCCTCGCGGAATGTCTTCATGGCGGCGGCGCGGCGCGCCTGCTCCGCCTTTTCCTCGTCCGCCGCGGACGCGCGCCCCTGCCACGCGAACGCCAGGAAGGCCAGCGCCGCCAGGGCGGACAAACCAGCGCGGACGCGCCTCATGGCGCGGATACCGGGGTGCCGAAATGGCGTCGCCATGGAACCCTTCGGCCGGCTCATGCGGCTTCCAGCCCCGTGAGGGTGCCCGTGCTGGAACCGAACCTGTCGATCTTCACCCCCCCGCGCTGGAGCATGCTGAGGTAGAGGTTGCACAGGGGTTGCTGGTCCTTGCCCATCGGGGGAATCGCCTGCGGCCTGTTCTGGTCTCCCTCCGAAAGCGAGGCGAGGAGCGGGGCGTTGAAATTGAGATGCCGGCCATGCCTGAAGCCGCCGCCGGCAAGGATCACCGGCAGGTCGTAGGTCCAGTGGGAGTTGCCGTCGCGGAGGTTGCTGGTCAACAGCACCATCGTGCTGTCCAGCATGCGCGCGCCCTCCCCCTCCATCGATTCCTTGAGCTTGGAAAGAAGCCCGCTGAAGGCCGTGAGAAGGTCGACCTCCACCGACTGGCAGGCCGAGCGCTTCGCCGGATCCTTTCCATGGTGGGAAAGGTCGTGATGCCCGCCGAAAGTCTTGATGGTGATGGCCCGGGTCGAGTCGGTCCGCAGGGCGAGGTGGATCATGTCGAACATCAGCTTGAGCTTGGCCTTCTGCTCGGCGTTGGCGGGGCCGGGCAGGTCCCTGGGCGGGGCGACCGGCGCCTTCGGCTTGGGACGGTTGACCCAGGCCCCCGACATCTGGAGCTGGCGCTCCACATCGCGCACCGACTCGAAATACTCGTCCAGCCGGGCGCGGTCGGCGACCGTCACCCGCCTGCCCAGGCTCCTCGCCTGTTCTCCCACGAAATCGAGCATGCTGCGTCCGGCCCCGATCTTGCGGAGCTCCTCGGCCTGCTGCTGCGGCGTGCTGGCCAGGAAAAGCTGCGAGAAAACCCGGGAGGGCTGATCAATCGCCGGCAGGTTCACGCCATTGCCCGTGTAGCTGAGGCTGCCGCCGTAGGTCGTCAGGACAAGGCTGTCGTAGCGGGCCTGTCCGCGATGCGCCGCGGCGAACTGCTGGTCGATCGAGATGGTGTTTTTCAGGTTGTAGGAGTAGTCGGGATAGGGCGCGCCGGTCAGCATGACCGCCTCGGCCTTGTGGCCCCCGCCGCCGGTGTTGGGGTGCGAGAGGCCCGAGCAAACCGTGAAGTCGGCCCGATGGTCCTTGA